>CAYJLB010000003.1:16681-76372 GCA_964370845.1 uncultured Oscillospiraceae bacterium | reverse complement strand
CCTTAATTTGATCATCGATATAAAGCCAACCTTCTTGCAATTTATCAAGTACATTAACTTCTGATTTTAATATAGGAAAGTCATTTATAAAATTATCGAAACTCTTGAAATAACCGTTGTAACTTGTATTTGCGATTTTTTTAAGGTTTTCAAGCATTTCTTCCGCTTGAATTTTTGGGAGTTTTTTTTCTTTTTCCTTTTCAATTATAACTTTAAAATTTTTCATTAGTCGAAAATATTCGGATTTCATAGCTTTTCCACTGTAAACAAGTTTTTTCATTTCCTCGCTCAAATCTTTCGTTTCAGCGTAACGTGTAAGCTTTTTTATTATTTCAAGTAATTTTTCATCATGGATAAAATCTTCATCTGTGGAAGATTTTTTTGTTTCAAATTCGGTGGATTTTTTTTCATTGCCAACAGATTTTTCCTCATCATTTTTATTTCCGAAAAATTTAGAAAATATCTTCATTTTATCCCTCCTTTACAAAAATATAATTATTTAGTGTAATTGTGTCATTTAACCTAAATTATTATATTATATTATAGTAGTGTCTAAATGCTACTACTATTGTTTTTGAAAGAAATTAAAGAAAGGAAGGCGTCCAAGCAAAAGATGTTAAAGTGATTTTTGCGAAATAAGGATGCCGTGGGCAATGAAATGGCGACTATTTTAACACAAGTCGATAGAACCATCGGGAATTATGAAGATACTTTTATTTATACCTTAAACGCAAGTTTTAACGGAGTAGTGGGGGATATTAATTCGGCGCAAATTAAAATATTTTTCCCCGATTATCTTAACGTTTTTTTAGGAGATGTAAGAGCGCCTGTAAAAAATGTTAGTGAAACAATCCTTCCAAACGGCAAGGAAATTATCTATGATTTTGGTGCAATTACTGACCTTGGGATAGCTGTAAGGCTAGGTTTTGGAGTCACATTTAAGACTTCGGCTTTAAATGGTGAAACTTATTTATCTTCCCAAACTATGATAGTAAATGGCGAAGAAGTCACAACTTATCAAAGTGAAGTTATAACTTTAGAGTTAACACCACAATTTGAGTTAAGGCGAGAAATCGTTCTCCCCGAAGCTGACCCATCTGCTGGAAGTGCTGTTTTCTATAAAGTTACCCTTGAGAATTTTGGGGATTTGGGTGCAATTATTGAAAATATACAAATTGATTGTAATGGCTCTGACTTTGTCACAATTGACACAGCTTTTCCTGTTATAGGTGCTGATAATTCAACTAAATTTCCAGATGCTACAGCGGACGGTTTACAGCCAGTTTTTGAGGAAAATACACTTAGATTTTTCATTCCAACCTATAAAGGGCAACGTTATGAATTCATTTATAGAGCGGTAATTTCCGAAACTTTAGAAGTGGGAACGGAGGTTGCTACCATTGCGAATTGGAGTATAGACGAAGTTCCTCAAGACAATGAACTTCACGAAGTTACTTTAGCAGCACCAATTTTTGATGCAAGTATTTCAATTTACGCGCCAGATTACAGCCTTGCAAGCGAGTATATTTGTTACCGAATGAATATAAACAACGTTGGTAACCAAATTCTTTTTAACGCAATTTTCAAGAATGAACTTCCTCCTGAAATAAATTATTACGAGTTCAATACAGGTTCATTTTATATTGGTGCAATTGAGCAAAATTTGTCGGCTGAATATTTTATTGATTACACCACATTAAATGGTGTTAGCGGTCAAATTGGACCTTATAACACTGATATAAACACAAAAGTTGATTTAACAGAATTAATAGCCGAAGGGGATAATTTATCAACATTAACTTGGAATTTAAATACTTTAGGAATTGGTGTGCAAACACGAAATACACCTCAACTTTTGGGAATTATCAACAGCGAAGTTCCCCTTGATACTTCCGTTTTAAACCATATCCACCTCACTTTTGATGGAGAAAGTGGAGCGGTTACTGAAAAAGTTGAAAATGCAACTACTTTAATCGCAAATTTTTGTACTTTGCAACCTTCAATTTCAAGTTCTGTCAACTCAAACCCTGTAAAACCAAATGATACTGTGGAATTTACTTTTAGTGCAAACTGTAGAAATTCACGTTTGAAAAATCCTATTTTTGCATTTTTAATGCCAAAAGAATTCGAGTATTTAGGCAGTGAACAGTATATTTATAACGACATTTTCACAGGAAGAACTCCACCTACTCCACCAGTGAGAATTATAGAAAATTTTGGGGACAATGGCGAAACTCTGGTAAAATTCTCCTTTATAAATGAAAATGAGTTTTCTTTTAGACAGCTTGCAACTATACAAATTAAGTTTCAAGCAAGAGTTGTAGTAGGTGCAATTGGAAGCGCAACTTCTTTCTTATTGCTCAACACAAAAGGAAGCACAGGGATTATCCCAAACACAGTGGACATTTATTCTGACACAAAAAATATCGCTGAAGATAGCACTGTTCAGCGAAATTATGCAAAAAGTAATATTATAACAAATCGAATTTTATTTTTTGTTAGCACTTCTTCAAATAAAAAGGTGAAAGGACTTTTAGACAGCGAATTTTTGGAAGAACCACAAGTGGGGAAAACTGTAAGCGGTGGAACTTTGGAATATTTAATCACAGTGAAAAATATCGGCAACGCAAATTTAGACGAAGTTGAAGTCGTAGATATTCTTCCTTTCATTGGGGATACTGGAGTAATTGAAACAAAAACTCCACGAAATAGCGAGTTTCCAATTTATTCTCTTTCAGAAGTTGTGGCTGTGATTGTTCCAGAAGAAACTGCTGTGGAATTTGACATTTTTTACTCGAGAAGCACCGACCCTGTGCGTTTTGGTGGAAATTTCGATGTAATAGGGACTGATGATGATTGGACAACGGAAATTCCTGAAAATTTAAGTGAGTTAAGGGCATTTAAAGTTCGTACAAAAAATGTAATACTAAAGCCTACTCAAACTTTAAAAATTGGAATTACTGCGACTGTTCCGCCTAATATTCCTCTAAACCAAATCTCTTGGAATTCCTTTGCCACTGACGTTGTTTACACTGATTTAAGCGGAGTAAAGAAGCATTTGCTTGCTGTTGAACCAGAGAAAGTAGGAGTTGAAATAGTAGAAAATGACCCTGAAACAGTGAAAATTTCTGGTTATTCATTCCTAGACAACAACGGAGATGGCTTGTTTACACAGAGCGATAATTTAGTCAATGATGTAGTGGTTGTTTTGTATGACGAGGGTGGAAGTCAAGTGAGATTTGCTTCAACTGTAACTGATGCTAGTGGAAATGATGGGCAATACTCCTTTGAAAATTTGCCAGTTGGAAAATACTATGTTAGATTTTTTATTGACGATAAAAAATTGAAATTCACAAGGCAAGTATTAGAGCAAACCAATGGAAACAAGGCGAGCTCAAAGGGAGTAACGCCATTGCTTGACCTTACTGAAACAAAAGAAATGGCAGATATAAATGTTGGAATTTTGCCACTTGGACAATATACTTTAGATGAAATTTTGAAGATAAATAACCAAGTTCGTGGAGTTCTTCGTGATGTTATAAAAAACCAAATGTTACTGACGATGAAACAAGAGGATATAATTGAATTAATAGAAAACGACTTTACAAAAGAATAAAAAATAACCCAGCAGAAACTATCTTTAGTGGTAGTTTCTGCTGGGTTTTATTTTGGAAGTTATCCTGCGGATTTTTCGAATTGTGAGTTGTATAAATCGCTGTAAAAACCTTGTTGTTTCATAAGTTCCTCATGAGAACCGTGTTCAATTATATCTCCGTCACGCATTACTAAAATTACATCAGCATCACGGATTGTTGATAATCTGTGTGCAATAACAAAAGAAGTTCTACCTTTCATAAGATTGTTCATAGCCTTTTGTATGCGTGTTTCAGTCCTTGTATCAACAGAACTTGTAGCCTCGTCGAGAATTAATATTGGTGGGTCAGCTAAAATTGCCCTTGCTATAGTAAGCAATTGCTTTTGCCCTTGAGAAATATTTGTAGCTTCCTCATTAATTTCCATATTAAATCCGTCTGGGTGAGTGTTGATAAAATGCAAGCAGTGTGCAGATTTTGCTGCTAATTGAATTTCTTCCTCACTGGCATTTTCTCGTCCGTAAGCAAGATTTTCCATAATAGTTCCGCTAAATAGCCAAGTGTCTTGCAAAACCATACCAAAAATTTGTCTTAAATCTGAACGTTTCATATCACGAATATCCACGCCGTCTATTTTAATAGAACCGTTATTTACATCGTAAAAACGCATTAAAAGGTTTATTACAGTAGTTTTTCCAGCGCCTGTAGGTCCTACAATTGCAATTGTTTGCCCCGATTTTATGTCAAGATTGATGTTTTTAAGGATAATTTTATCTTCTAAATAACCAAAAGAAACATTTTCAAAAGTTACATTTCCTTTTACATTTTCAATTAAAGCAGGAGGATTTTTTTCAGGGATTTCTTCATTTTCTTCAAGGAATTCAAAAACTCTTTCCGATGCAGCAATTGTAGATTGGAACAAATTAGAAATTTGTGCTAGTTGTGAAATAGGCTGATTAAACCTTCTTACATACTGAATAAAAGATTGAATTCCACCAACGCTTAGCGAGCCTTGTGAAACTAAATATCCACCGAAAACACAAGCTGCTACATAACCTAAGTTTCCTACAAAAGTCATAAGTGGCATCATTAATCCTGATAAAAAGTTTGCAAACATTACTGATTTTCTCAATTTTTTGTTTACTTCCTCAAACTCGTTTATTGACTTTTCTTCAAGATTATATGATTTTACAACATTATGCCCCGAAAACATTTCTTCAACGTGTCCGTTAAGGTCGCCCATATATTTTTGTTGGTTTTTGAAATGCTTTTGAGAGAACTTTACTGTAACTGCAACTAAAACTCCACTTAAAGGCACTGTAACTAAGGCGATTAAGGTCATCAGCGGGCTTATTGTAAGCATCATAACCGTAATTCCTATAATCGTAACAGCCGAAGTTATAGCTTGAGATAAGCCTTGCTGTAAGGAGTTTGAAATGGTGTCAACGTCATTTGTAATGCGGCTTAAAATATCTCCGTGTGGTGTTGCATCGTAATATTTAAGTGGTAATTTTGACATTTTTTTCGATATATTTTTTCGCAAGTCATAGGTGATTTTTTGTGAAATAACTGCAACTATATTACCTTGAATGTAATTGAACAGTGCGGAAGAAAAGTAAATAATTATCAAAGTTATTGCAATTTTTCCTAGATATGTGAAGTCAATTGCCAACTCTTGTTCTGTTGTAATTGCCATAATTGAGCTATTTGCAATGCTCGTTGTCATAAGACCTAGTAACCAAGGACCTAAAACAGCAAGGGCTGTAGAAAAAGAAGCGAAAATTATTACAACAAGCAAGGATTTTCGGTAAGGTTTTAAAAACGCCATTAATTTTCTAAGACTTCCCTTTGTGTCTTTAGCTTTTTCAGCAGGCATTCCCATTCCGCCCATACCAGGGCCACGTCCGCCTCTGCCTTGTGGTCTTTGATTTTCGCCCATTGGAGGTTTTTTATTGTTATCTGACATTTTCTAATTCCTCCTTTGATAATTGTGTAGAGGCAATTTCGCGGTAAATTTCGTTGTTTGCTAGGAGTTCTTTGTGAGTTCCTTCCCCTACAATTACTCCGTCTTCAAGGACTAAAATTTTATCAGCGTCCATAATTGATGACACACGTTGCGCAACAATTAAATTTATAGCGTCTTTTGTGTAAATCGAAAGCTCTTTTCGTAAAGCACGGTCAGTTTTGTAGTCAAGAGCTGAAAAACTATCATCAAAAATATAGATTTTACCTTGTCTAATTAAAGCCCTTGCAATAGAAATTCTTTGTTTTTGTCCACCAGAAACGTTAGCTCCACCTTGAGAAATTTCCGATTGGAACTTATCTTCTTTTTTGTTTATAAAGTCCATAGATTGGGAAATTTCAGCAGCTTTTATTAATTCTTCTTCAGTAGCATCTAATTTTCCAAGTTTAATATTACTTTCAATTGTCCCAGAAAAAAGCACTGCCTTTTGGGAAACATAGCCGATTGCTTCGTGTAAATCTAGTTGCTTATAATCTCTTATATCAACATTATTTACTAAGATTTCCCCCTCAGTAACGTCATAAAAACGAGGGAGTAGGTTTATCATTGTAGACTTACCCGAACCTGTACCGCCAATAATTGCAATTGTTTCTCCTTTTTTTGCGGTAAAGCTAATGTTTGAAAGTACATTTTCATCAGCGCCAGGATATCGGAAAGATACATTTTTATATTCTAGGGAAATTTCTGTATTTTTGTCAAATTCAACGGTGTTTTCTTTGTCATTTATAATTGATTTTGTAAACAAAACTTCCTTAATTCTTTTCCACGAAGCAAAAGCTCTTGGAATATTCAAAGCAACCATTGATACCATTAAAAATGAAAACATTACTTGCATCGCATAGTTTATAAATGCCATAACTGAACCAACTTCAATTTCACCAAGGGAAACAGCTTGTGCACCAAACCAAACAATTGAAAGTTGTGTTAAATCAAGAATTAAGAATACAAGTGGGGAGATTAAAACTAAACATTTAAGTAAAAACGTATTTACTTTTTTAATATCAGTGTTTGTTTCATCAAAACGTCTTTCTTCCGTTTCTTCTTTTCTAAAAGCACGAATAACTCGTACTCCTGTAAGGGTTTGCCTTGAAACAAGGTTAATTCTGTCCACTAATTTTTGTAATAATGAAAATTTTGGAGCAAGAATTCCCATAAGTGTGCCTATTATAATAAGTGTTGAAGGAATTGCAATTACTAAAATCCAAGAAATTTCTCGTGAAGTTTCAAGGGCTCTAATAATTCCACCTACCGCCATAACAGGCGCAGAAACTGCCATTCTTATCAAAATAAAAATTAGCATTGTGAGCTGAGTAACGTCATTTGTGTTTCTTGTAATTAATGAAGCGGTTGAAAATTTATCAAATTCGGTGAGGGAGTAACTTTCAATTCTTTGGAAAACATCACTTCGCACATCTTTTGAAACACCAGCAGCGACGACAGCTGCAATATAACTTACAATAATTGCTGCAACAATACCAATTAGCGAAACCAATATCATTTCAGCTCCATTTTGCCAGATTAAGTCAGTATCGCCACGGACAATTCCGTCATTTATAATTACTTCAAGATATGCTGGAAGTTCAAGGTCGGCAAGGACTTGCACGACAACAAAAACGCAAGCCAAAAGGGTTAGAAGTATATATTTTATATAGCGAAACTTAGATTTATTTTTGTTTAATTGGAGATTTTTTTCCATTAATATAACCATTCCTTTCTGGACATTTTGTGCTTTTCGTTCTTAAGGGACGAGAAGCACAAAACTCCGAAGTATGAAAAATCTTATTTTTCATACTTTCCATTCCTTTCAAAAAAATTATTGTTTGAACTTTTCTTGGAAAAAATTGTGAGCTTTTTCAAGATAAGAAATAAACAGTTTTGTATCTTCTTCTCCTAAATCTTTTGATAATTCACAGAAGCTGTCTTTTAATATTTCCATAATTTTTTGTTGATCATCTCGTGCTTTTTGGGTAGGAAGAATTATCATTTTCCTCCTATCATTTTGGTCAATTCGCCTTTCAATATAGTTTTCTTCTTCAAGGGTATTCAAAATAGAAGTAACCATAGACTTAGACAAACCGAATTCTTTACATAAATAAGTTGGAGTAACTTCTACATTTTCATAATCTTTTGTGATAATTTCTTTAAGCAACATAACTTCAACAGGTTTTCGTCCAAAAAGTGCTCGACCTGGACGAAAAAACATATTTAGCCGCATTATTGCATCCATTAAATCAACATATCTTTCCAAAATTTACCTCCTTTACTATACTGCTAAAAAAGTTTCAATTTTAAATAGTTCATAAATAATACTATTTCATTATTAAATTATATAAAAATAAAACGATTTTGTCAAGATATTATTTTTATTTCTAATCTAAAATATTTTGTGCATAATGCTAAAATATAATTTACCCTTGAATAAATTTCCATTTTGTATTATAATAAAATACATATGACTAAAAAATAACGAAAGGAAAGGAAGTTATAATGAATTGGATTGAAATGGATATTGCCACTTCTTCTGTTGGGATTGACCCTTTATGTGGCTGTCTTTTAAATATTGGCGTTACTGGATTTAGTATTGCCGACCCTTTGGAGTTTCAAGCTTTTTTAGAAGATAAAACTGGAAATTGGGATTATATTGATGATGAATTGCTTGGACTTCGTGATAAAGTTGCTACTGTTACAATTTATTTGCCGGAAAATTCTCAAGGGTCTGAAATGCTTTCAATGATAAAAAATGAGCTTGTTGCCTTGAAATCCCGTGATGAAAAGGACGAGTTTGGAACCCTTGAATACTCTTTCAAAAATATTAAAGAGGAGGATTGGGCGAATAATTGGAAACAATATTTTAAACCTTTCGGAATTGGAGAAAAGCTTTATATTAAGCCATCTTGGGAGAGTGCAGAGAATTCAGGAGATAGGAAAATCCTTGAAATAGACCCTGCTTCAAGTTTTGGAACTGGGCAACATCACACTACAAAATTATGCCTTGAACTTCTTGAAAAAGTAGTAGAGAATGGTGATACAATCCTTGACCTTGGTTGTGGAAGCGGGATTTTATCCATTGGTGGAATTTTACTTGGTGGAAAGAGTGCTGTTGCTATTGATATTGAAGAAAATGCGGTTACTACTTCGGTGGAAAATGCGAATAAAAACGGGATTTTGACCGAACAATATGTTGCATACAGAGGCGATGTTGTTTCTGACCTTTTACTTCGAGAAAAAATTGGCACTGGATTTGACATTATAACTGCAAATATAGTGGCTGATGTTCTTATTAATATGAGTGGAATTTTTGGCGAATTTTTAAAAGAGAACGGAAAATTAATTCTTTCGGGGATAATTTCTGAAAGACAAGACGAAGTTATTGACGCTGTTACTGAGAAAGGTTTTTCAGTTTTAGAAATTGCTACTGAAGAAGGCTGGTCGGCAGTTTTACTCGAAAACAGAAAATAAAAGTGAGCAATTACTGAAAGGAATGATCATATAAATGTCAAAAAAACCTGTCAAATATGATAACGAAGCCATAGTTTCCCTAAAGGGTGCGGATAGGGTACGAAAACGCCCTGGGGTAATTTTTGGTTCGGACGGAATAGAGGGTTGTAAGCACTCAATTTTCGAGATATTGTCAAACTCAATTGACGAGGCTAGGGACGGTCACGGAAGTAAAATTCATATTACACGTTATAACGATAATTCCATTGAGGTGGAGGATTTTGGGAGAGGTTGTCCTGTTGACTTTAACCAAGCTGAAAATTGTTTTAACTGGGAACTTGTTTATTGTGAGCTTTATGCAGGTGGAAAATATCAAAATAATGAGGGTGAAAACTACGAATTTTCTCTGGGTTTAAACGGTCTTGGTGCTTGTGCAACTCAATATGCTTCCCAATATATGGACGTTACTGTACACCGTGACGGCTTTAAATATGACTTGCATTTTGAAAAAGGGGAGAATGTTGGCGGTCTTAAGAAAGAAGATTTTTCTGGCAAAAAAACAGGTACAAAAACTCACTGGAAACCTGACCTTGATGTATTTACTGACATAAACATTGAATGTGAATATTTCGAAGATATATTGCAAAAACAAGCTATTGTAAACCCTAATATAACCTTTGTTTTGAAATATCAAAATGATGACGGAAGTTATTTTAAGAAAGAATATTTGTATAAAAACGGAATTAGTGATTACATTGAGGAAATTACTGGGGAAGAACGATTGACTTCTATTCAAACTTGGTCTGCAACTCGAAAAGGTAAGGATAGAGAGGACAAGCCCGAATATAAAGTGAAACTTGGAGTTTCTTTCACTTTTTCAAATAAACAAAAACGCCTTGAATACTTCCATAATTCAAGCTTTTTGGAACATGGTGGTTCACCTGAAAGAGCGGTTAAACAAGCTTTTGTTTCCCAAATTGACAGCTATTTGAAGCAAAATGGAAAGTATTTAAAAAATGAAGGAAAAATTTCTTTTGTTGACGTTGAGGACTGTTTAGTTTTGGCATCATCTTCATTTTCAACCCAAACTTCATATGAAAACCAAACTAAAAAAGCAATTACAAACAAGTTTATTTATGAAACTATGACTGAGTTTTTAAAGCATCAATTAGAGGTTTATTTTATTGAAAATCCTGATGAAGTGACTCGAATTGCGGAACAAGTTATGGTTAACAAACGTTCTCGTGAAAATGCTGAAAAAACAAGGCTTAACCTTAAGAAAAAACTTGCGGGAACTATAGATTTGTCTAATATGGTGCAAAAATTTGTTGACTGTAGGACGAAAGATATTGGACTTCGTGAACTTTATATAGTGGAGGGTGACTCTGCTCTTGGAGCTGTAAAGTTGGCTCGTGATGCGACTTTCCAAGCTGTAATACCTGTTAGAGGAAAAATTTTGAACTGCTTAAAAGCAGATTATGACAAAATTTTTAAGAATGAAATTATTACCGATTTGATGAAAGTTTTAGGCTGTGGAGTTGAAGTTAAAACTAAGGCTAATAAAGAACTTTCAACCTTTAATCTGGACAATTTAAAATGGAGCAAAATCATAATTTGTACCGATGCCGACGTGGACGGATTTCAAATTAGGACTCTAATTTTGACTATGCTTTATAGGTTAACTCCAACACTTATTGAGAATGGTTTTGTTTATATTGCTGAATCTCCTCTTTTTGAAATTACTACAAAAGATATGACTTATTTTGCTTATAGCGAAAGTGAAAAAGTGGAAATTTTGGAGAAAATAAAGGGACAAAAATTCGATATGCAACGTTCAAAAGGGCTTGGAGAAAATGAGCCTGATATGATGTCATTGACTACAATGAACCCTGAAACTAGGCGACTTATAAAGGTTCAACCTGAAGACCACGAAAAGACAAATGACACTTTTGAAATGCTTTTAGGGGATAATTTACAAGGGAGAAAAGATTTTATTACAGAGTTCGGTGCTGATTATTTGGAACTTGCAGATATTAGTTAAATGAATTTTTTCTTACTGTAAAATAGTGGTTTAAATTATATTATTTAACTTAAATCAAAGAAAGGAATGGCTTTTTTAATGGCAAAAAAAGAGAAAGAAAAAAGTAAAAAAAATGACTTGCCAAATGCTTATATAGATGGTGCCGGGATAGTTTTTGAAGAAGGAATTACCAAAACTTTGGAAAAAAACTATATGCCTTATGCCATGAGTGTTAATGTTTCTCGTGCTTTCCCTGAAATTGACGGATTTAAGCCTTCGCACAGGAAGCTTTTATTCACAATGTACAAAATGGGCTTGCTTACTGGGGCAAAAACTAAGTCTGCAAACGTTGTTGGGCAAACTATGAAGCTAAATCCTCATGGTGACGGTGCAATTTACGAAACAATGGTGCGTTTAACACGAGGAAATGAGTCGCTTTTGCACGCTTATATCGACTCAAAAGGTAATTTTGGAAAGAGTTATTCTCGTGATATGGCTTATGCTGCTTCCCGTTACACCGAAGTTAAGTTAGATATGATTTGCAACGAACTTTTTCGTGATATTGACAAAGATACTGTTGATTTTGTGCCCAATTATGACAATAAAATGATGGAACCTACACTTTTACCTGCTACTTATCCGTCAATTTTAGTTAATTCTAATGTTGGTATTGGAGTTTCAATTGCAAGTTCTGTTGCTTCTTTCAATTTGGGAGAAATTTGCGAAACTGCGATTTCAATATTGCGTGATCCTGAAACGGATTTGCTCCAAACACTGAAAGGACCTGACTTTGCTGGTGGAGGTTACATTGTTTACAATGAGGCAGATATGAGGCAAATTTACCAAACTGGACGAGGTTCGGTAAAAATTCGCTCAAAATATTCCTATGATAAAGAGGCAAATTGTATTGAAGTTGTACAAATTCCTCCGACTACAACCATTGAAGCCATAATTGAGAAAATTGTAACTCTTGTAAAATTGGGGAAAATTCGTGAAATTTCTTATATTCGTGATGAAACGGATAAGAATGGATTGAAGATTGCAATTGACTTAAAACGTGGGGTTGACCACGAAAAATTAATGGCTAAATTGTTCAAATTTACACCTCTTGAGGACAATTATTCTTGTAATTTTAACATATTAGTGAACGGTTATCCTAAGGTTATGGGTGTTAAGGAAATACTTGAAGAATGGATTGAATTCAGGCTTAATTGCACAAAAAGACGTATAAATTTTGAACTTAAAAAGAAAGCTGACAAATTAAGATTGCTAAGAGGGCTTGAAAAAATCCTTCTGGATATTGATAAAGCGATAAAAATCGTGCGAGAAACCACTGAAGAAAGTGAAGTTGTTCCTAATTTGATGATAGGTTTTTCCATCGACGAGGTGCAAGCGGAATATGTTGCTGACATTAAGCTTAGAAATCTAAACAAAGAGTACATTTTGAAGCGAATTGAGGAGATTTCTGCCCTTGAAAAAGACATTGAGGAAATGAAAGAAATTTTGTCAAGTGAGAGAAAACAGCTTTTGATTATTATAAATGAGTTAAAAGAAGTAATTAAAAAGTATGCTCAACCGAGAAAAACGCTTTTTGTCTATCAAGATGAGGTGGAGAGCGACTTTGAGGAAGATGACACGCCTGATTACAACGTGAATTTATTCCTAACGAAGAGTGGTTATTTCAAGAAAATTACTCCTCAATCTCTGCGTATGAGCGGTGAGCAAAAGCTCAAAGAAGGGGATTCAATTTATCTTCAAGGGGAAGCTACTAACAAAACTGAATTGCTATTTTTTAGTGATAAAGTACAAGTTTATAAGTCGAAAGTTAGTGAGTTTGACGATAGTAAAGCTAGTTTACTTGGAGATTATATTCCAGCAAAACTTTCTTTTGATGAGGGTGAAAGTGTAAAAAATATGCTTCAAACTAAGGATTATAAAGGTTTTATAATCTTTGTTTATCAAAATGGAAAGGTTGCGAAAGTTCCACTTTCTGCTTATGAAACAAAGACAAATCGTAAGAAATTGATTGGTGCTTATTCGGACAAATGCCCTCTTGTGGAGATTTTCCACATTAATGACAATGTTGACATTTTACTCCGTTCATCAAATGGAAAAGCTGTGCTTTTCAACACCGCTGCTTTATTGCCAAAAACTACAAAAAATACTATCGGCGTTTCGGTAATGACTTTGAGGGCGAAATCCTTGTTAGAAAAGGCTTTTGTTATCAATGAAGATAATTTGGAGGAATTTGAAAAGTTTAGGACAAAAACTATTCCTGCTGTTGGTTCGATTGCAAAAAATGTTACCGACCCTGACCAATTAACTTTTTAGTGAAAGTGTATTAATTTGTTAGTGTAATTTAGTTAATATGTAGAATTATTTTTTCCTTTTAACTGAAATACTTTTATTATTTGGTAAAATCAGTTACAATATAATTGTAGAAAATTGAACAATTTTACTTGTAGTAACAGGCTAAAATTGTTCAAATTGCATTAAAAATTTGGTAAAAAATTGTTAATATATGTAAAATAAATTACAATTCTATTTTTTACTGTAGAAAGGATTTGTTTTTTTATGAAAAAAAGAGTTTTTTTAATTGTTCTTGATAGTTTTGGTATTGGAGATGCCCCTGATGCTGAGAAATTTGGTGATTTAGGAGCAAATACTTTACAATCTGTTATGAAATCTGATAAATTTTCTGTTGAAAATATGAGAAAAATAGGTTTATTTAACATAGATGGCGTTAAATCCGACAAAAAAATTCATGAAACTTTAGGCAGTTTTGCTAGAGTTGAAGAAAAATCAATGGGCAAGGACACTACCATTGGACACTGGGAAATTTCGGGAATTGTTTCGGAAAAACCGCTTCCTACCTATCCGAATGGCTTCCCAAAAGAAGTGCTAGACAAATTTGAATTGGCGACGGGGAGAAAAGTTATATGCAATTTGCCATATTCGGGCACTGACGTAATTCGAGATTATGGAAAAGAACATGTTGAAACTGGTGCTTTAATCGTATATACCTCAGCGGACAGCGTTTTTCAAATTGCTGCACATGAGGATGTTGTTCCAATTAATACTTTGTATGTTTACTGTAAAATGGCAAGAGAAATTTTATCTGGTGAACATGGAGTAGGGCGTATAATTGCTCGTCCGTTTACTGGTGAATATCCTGACTTTAAACGTACTACAAACCGCCATGATTACTCACTTTTACCTCCAAAAGCTACTGCTCTTGATGCGTTGATTACTGCTGGTTTTTCAACTTATGGTGTAGGGAAAATTTATGACATTTTCGCAGGAGTTGGTATACAAAATAGCCAAACTATCACTGGAAATGTTGACGGAATGAACAAATCTATTGCAATGCTTGACACTGATTTTGAAGGGTTATGCTTTATAAATTTAGTGGATTTTGATATGCTTTACGGGCATAGAAATGATGTTGAGGGTTATGCAAATGCTTTGACTGAATTCGATTGCCAGTTGGGCGAATTTATGTCAAAAATGAAGGAAGATGACATTTTAATCATTACTGCTGACCACGGTTGTGACCCTGGATTTAAGGGCACTGACCACTCTAGAGAAACTGTTCCTATGCTGATTTACGGTAATAAAATTAAAGTTAATAACAACTTGCATGTAAGAAAAACTTTTGCTGATATTGGAGCTACAATTCTTGATATTTTCGGCGTTGAAAATAGCACTGATGGGCAAAGCTTTAAGGCTGAAATTTCTAAGGGGGAAGTTTAAATGTGCAATAAAGAACTTCTTGAACTTGCAATAAAAGCTAGAGAAAACGCCTATGTTCCTTATTCAAATTTCGCTGTGGGAGCGGCACTTTTGACAAAAAAGGGCAAGGTTTACCTTGGGTGCAACATTGAAAATGCTGGTTATTCTTCCACGAACTGTGCGGAAAGAACTGCTTTTTTCAAAGCTGTTTCTGAAGGTGAATATGAATTTGAAAAAATTGCTGTTGTTGGTGCTCCAAAGGGCACTGACGCAAAGGAAACTTGTGCTCCTTGCGGTGTTTGTCGTCAAGTTATGATGGAATTTTGTGACTATGAAAATTTTGAAATTATTTTAGCTGGCAGAGATGATTTATTGGTTTATAAGCTGAAGGAATTGTTACCTTTAGGTTTTGGACCTGAAAATTTGAAATAAATATAGTTAGTTTATTTTATAATTTCTAGTTAATTTTTTTTGGGAAAGGAATGATTTATCAATGGAAAATGTTATAGAAATGAATAATATTACCAAAAAATTTGGCGATTTTAAAGCAAATGATAACATTACATTACAGCTCAGAAAAGGCGAAATCCACGCGCTTTTAGGGGAAAATGGCGCTGGGAAATCTACTTTAATGAGTGTCCTGTTTGGACTTTATACACCTGAGGAGGGAGTAATAAAAATCCGCGGGAAAGATGTTCAAATTAAAAACCCTAATGATGCAAATGTTCACGGAATTGGAATGGTGCATCAACACTTTAAATTAGTGCATAATTTCACTGTTCTTGAAAGTATTGTTTTAGGGCAAGAAACTACTAAATTCGGCGTTCTTAAAATGGAGGACGCACGAAAAAAAGTCATGGACCTTAGTGAAAAATACAAGTTTAAAATTGATCCTGATGCAATTATTTCCGACATTACAGTTGGTATGCAACAAAGGGTTGAAATACTTAAAATGCTTTATTTAGATAACGAAATTTTGATTTTTGACGAGCCTACAGCGGTGCTTACTCCACAAGAAATTTCCGAACTTATGAAGATTATGAAAAGGCTTATTGAAGAAGGAAAATCCATAATTTTCATTACCCACAAACTTAATGAAATCAAGGAAGTTGCGGACAGATGTACTGTACTTCGTAAAGGTAAATATGTGGGTACAATTGATGTTGCTGACACTTCTAAAGAGCAAATGTCTGAAATGATGGTTGGTAGAAAAGTTGAATTTACAATTGACAAAAAAGACGCTGAACTTGGAAGCGCAGCACTTGAAGTTAGAAATTTAACTGTTATGTCAAAGGGTAACCAAAAAACTGCTGTTAAAGACGTTTCTTTCACTGTGAAAAAGGGCGAAATCCTTTGTGTAGCTGGAATTGACGGAAACGGACAGTCTGAACTTGTTTACGGAATTACTGGACTTGCGCCTATAAAATCTGGTGAAATTTTCCTAAATGGTGAAAATATCACTAAGGACAGTGTAAGAAAAAAATGTCTTAAAGGTTTTGCTCATATCCCTGAGGACAGGCACAAAGACGGACTTGTTCTTGATTATAATTTGCAAGAAAATCTCGTTCTTCAAAGTTATTATACTGATGAGTTTCAACGTTTTGGCTTCTTGAAATTTGGAGCTATAAAAGAATATGCAAGAAAGTTGATTGAAAAGTTTGACATTCGTTCTTCAAACGGTGAAAATAGTGTGGTTAGAGGAATGTCGGGAGGAAATCAACAAAAAGCAATTATTGCAAGAGAACTTGATAGAAACCCTGAAATTGTCATTGCTGTTCAGCCTATTCGTGGGCTTGACGTTGGTGCAATTGAATATATTCACACTCAATTAATCGCTCAAAGAGATGCTGGGAAAGGTGTTTTACTTGTGTCCCTTGAATTAGACGAAGTTATGAACGTGAGCGATAGAATTATCGTAATTTTTGAGGGCGAAATTGTTGCCGATGTAAATCCTAAGGAAATCACAATTGAGGAATTAGGTCTTTATATGGCGGGCGCAAAAAGGAGTGTGAAATAGATGGATAATTTTAAAAACCTTATGAAAAAGGAAGGGACAACCAGCTTTTTAGCCTCCATTATGGCGATTATTTCGGGACTTTTATTAGGATTTATTGTACTTTTAATTAGTAACCCTGAGCAAGCTGTTGACGGTTTCCTTACAATTTTACAAGGCGGATTTAAGGACGGTGCTTCGGGAATTGCCTTAAGTTTGTACACAGCTGCACCTATAATTATGACTGGTCTTTCGGTAGGATTTGCCTTTAAGACTGGGCTATTTAACATTGGTGCTACTGGGCAATTTACAATGGGTGCTTTTGTTGCAATTTACATTGGTGTAAACTGGGAATTTTTAGGCACAATGCATTGGGTAGTAGCAATTTTGGGCGCAATGGTTGCAGGTGCATTTTGGGGATTAATTCCAGGTTTATTAAAGGCTTATTTTAATGTAAATGAAGTTATTACATCAATTATGCTGAACTACATCGGAATGTTTTTGGTTAATTTACTTGTTAAAGAAACTATTTTTGATATGGTAAGAAATCAGTCTTTACCTGTAAAAAAATCTGCTGTTTTGCCGAAGTGGTTTTTGGAAGATTTGTTTCCTGACACAAACGCGAATGTTGGTATTTTAATTGCGATTTTCTTTGCAATTTTAATGTACATTATTTTAAATAAGACAGTTTTTGGATATGAATTAAAGGCTTGTGGTAAAAATCCATTTGCTACAAAATATGCTGGTATTAACTCAAAAATGAACATAGTTTTATCTATGACAATTGCGGGAGCTTTATCTGGCGTTGGTGGTGCAATTATTTATTTATCAGGTTCAGGACGTTATATTCAAGTTGTTGACGTACTTGCTACGGAAGGATTTTCAGGAATTTCTGTTGCACTTTTAGGGCTGTCAAATCCTATTGGAATTATCTTCTCAGGGCTGTTTATTGCACACATAACTGTTGGTGGTACTAATGTACAATTATTCAATTTCGCAAGGGAAGTTATTGACATTATCATTGCAATTATCATTTACTGTGCTGCATTGTCACTATTGTTCAAACATATAATTGCAAGAGTTCAAAACAAAAAATCTAAAAAAGCAGTAGTTGAAACTGTTCAAGAAATAGTTCCTGAAACTCCTGTTATAGAAGAAAAAACTGAAGATAAGGGGGATAAATAATGGACGTTTTATTTTTCGTAATTCAACAAACAATGTTTTTTGCAATTCCCCTTTTAATTGTCGCTTTAGGTGGAATGTTCTCTGAGCGAAGTGGTGTTGTAAACATCGCTCTAGAAGGTATTATGATTATTGGTGCGTTCTGCGGAATTTTCTTTATTAACATAATGCAAGACAGTATGAGCGGACAACTATTGTTGATTTTAGCATTAATTATTGCTGCTGCTTCGGGTGCATTGTTCTCATTTTTTCACGCATTTGCGTCGATTACAATGAAAGCTGACCAAACTGTAAGTGGTACAGCGTTAAATTTATTTGCTCCAGCATTTGCAATTTTCGCAGCAAGAATGATTCAAACTGTACAACAAATCAATTTTAATGACACATTTTTCATTAGTAAAGTCCCACTATTAGGTGATATTCCAGTTATAGGACCTATGTTTTTCCAAAAAGGGTATATCACAACGTACATTGGACTTGGAATTTTTATTTTGTCAGCTTTTGTAATTAACAAAACTAAGTTCGGTTTAAGATTAAGAGCTTGTGGTGAATATCCAAGTGCTGCTGACTCTGTTGGTGTAAACGTTTATAAAATCCGTTATGCGGGTGTAATTATTTCGGGTGCACTTGCTGGTATTGGTGGAATTGTATTTGTAATTCCTACATCTACTAGTTTTAATGCAAGTGTTTCTGGCTACGGATTTTTGGCAATAGCAGTTTTAATTTTCGGTAAGTGGAGATGTAAAAACATTATCTTTGCAGCATTTTTCTTTGGAATAATGAAAACATTGGCTTCAACATATTCTGGTATCCCAATTTTACAAGATTTACCTATTTCAAACGAAGTTTACAAGATGGTACCTTACATTGCGACTTTGATAGTTCTTGCGTTTTCATCTAAAAACTCAATGGCTCCAAAGGCAGAAGGGATTCCTTACGACAAAGGTTCTCGCTAGGCGGGGCAACCCCGCTGTTATGCCCGCACTGTACAAAGTAAAATGCAGTAACTTTGTTTCTGCGAGGTCGGAGATTGTTTTTAATTAATAAAACATAATATAAAAGAAGCAAAAAGAGAGGACATTTATCCTCCCTTTTTGCTTCTTTTATTTGAAAATTTTCATTATACAAAACACGATTACGTAGTAACAAAGTTATTGACTTTTACTCAGTACAGTGCGGACAAGGATGCAACGTCACGTTGCCCTCGCAGAAACAAAAGTTATTGACTTTACTTTGTACGGTGCGGGAATGGGTCAAGGGTCACGCTTGCTAATAGCTTCATACATATCAAACTCTAGCCTCGCAGAAACAAAAGTATAGTCTTTTACTTTGTACAGTGCGGGAATGGGTCAAGCGTCACGCTTGCGTTTATATTTTTAAAAATCGCGTGAACTATATTGTTCACTTATCAAATTAAAGCGTGTCTGCCCGCGGGGGCTTCCCCGCTATTGTTCGTAGGTTTTTAGAATGTCTTTTGCAATGTTTACCTTAGTTTCACGCAAATCCATTGCCTGTTTTTCAATATAACGATGAGCCTCTTTTTCTTCCATACCTAAATAAGAAATTAAAAGACATTTCGCTCTATCGATGATTTTTATTTCTCGAATTTTCTCTTTAAGCGAAACATTTTCCTTTTTCACTATATTAATTTTGTTAGCGGCGGATTTTGCAAGATTTAAAGCTGAAAGAAAAATCACCTTATTAATAGGTTTTGCAACTGTTAAAACACCGTCATTTGATGTAATTGCTGTAACTTCGTCATAATACTGAGCTTTTACAATCAAAATAACTTGACTTGCGCTGTTTGCTGCTATAAAACGTGATAAAGTTTCTCCGCTTTCGTCGCTTAAAGGTGCGTTTATTATAACAATTTCAAAATCTCGCTGGGAATGAATTCTTCTAGCGGCGGTACAGGTGGTCACTGTAACTATGTTGTCTTGCGAAGACAATATTTCCGATAGAAGTTTCGTGCTTTTTTCAGTATTTGATACGATCAGGACTTCTGCCAAAACTGTTCCCACCTTTCTTTAATGTAAAATATATGCTAAATTTAAATTCGATTGAAATATTTATTAGTGTAGAATTCATTTTTGTCACTGCAATTGTTATAATCAGTTACTTCTTGCTCTTTTAATGCTAAATAATTTGCTAAAAATTGCTCTCCGATTAATTCTTTTAATAGCTGACTTTCTTTGGCAATTTCAATAGCTTCAGTCAAATTTTCGGGGAGAGTTTGCAGGCTTGAAACCAAATCTTCCTCAGCTGAAAATAAATCTGCATGGATTTTTTCTGGAAGTTCCAATTCATTTTCAATCCCATAAAGTCCAGCAAAAATCAGCACTGCAAAGGCATAGTAAGGGTTTACACTAGTATCAGGAGAGCGAACTTCAATCCGTTTTCTTGATTTGCTGTCGGCTGGAATTCGTACTAATTGGGAACGATTTTCTGTTGACCAAGAAATATATTTTGGAGCTTTGTGATTTCCAAGTCGCTCATAAGAATTTATTGTAGGGTTTAAAAATACAGAAATTTCACGAATTTTTTCAAGTATTCCAGCTATAAAATAATCGCAAATTTTTGCATTCCCACTGCTTTGAGAAGCAAAGATGTTTTTGCCATTTTTCTCAAGAGAAATATTAATATGCATTCCGTTTCCAGCTTGATTTAACAAAGGTTTTGGCATAAAAGATGCAAAAAAACCATTTCGTGCGACAATAGATTTAACTACTGATTTAAAAGTCATAATGTTATCTGCACAAGTTAAAGCCTCGGAAAACTCAAAGTCAATTTCATTTTGTCCAGGACCTTGCTCATGGTGAGAACATTCTGGATAAATCCCCATTTCCTCAAGGCAAAGGCATATTTCTCTACGCATATTTTCCCCTTTGTCGATTGGGGAAATGTCTAAATAGCTACCATTATCAAGGGTATTGAAAGTTGGGTCGCCATTTTCGTCAGTTTTAAAGATGTAAAATTCACATTCCGCTCCGATTTTGCAAGTGTAACCCATGTCGGAAGCCTTTTTTAATGCATTTTTTAGAATGTTTCTTCCGTCGTTTAGGAAAACTGTGCCGTCGGAACGTTTAATGTCACAATAAAATCTAACAACTCGACCTGGCCCTGGTCGCCAAGGTAAAACGGACATTGTTTCAGGGTTGGGGAAAAGTAATAAATCAGATTTTTTTACTCCCCTAAATCCGTCAATTGCCGAAGCATCAAAGGAAACACCTTCCTCAAAAGCAGATTTTAAACGTTCTGGCATAATTGATATGTTTTTTTGTATTCCAAGTGGGTCACAAAACCCAAGACGTATAAATTTCACATCATTTTCTTCAACAAATTCAAGTACGTCATTAACAGTAATTTTCATAATAATTTTAATTCCTTCCTATTATAATAGCAACGGCAACGTGGCGGGGAGTCCCCGCTGACATATCCCGCACTATACAGAGTGATAAATTAAACTTCTGTTTCTGCGAGGGCATACTGAGTATTTCGCGATTTTCTTTTTTATTATAGCAAAAGACGCTCATCACATACAATTTAAAACAATAATAAAAGTATCCACTAATTAAACGTGTTACCTATGTTAAAAAAATATCTGATGAACGTCTTTGTTCAATGTAAATTTATTAATTTACCAACACATTATACTACAGTATAAAAAATTTGTCAAGGATAATAAAATTATAATGAAATTAAATTTTGATAAATTGCAAAATAATATTTGTTTCGATTTGTATGTGGTAAAAATATACATAAATATGAAATAAAAATTTAATAAATTGCATAATTGGTAAAAAATAAAAAAAGCTATTGACAAATGAGGTGAAAGGTGATAAAATAAGCACATAACAGCAAAGGCGCTGTGAGTTTACAGGCTCACAGTGCCTTTTTTTACAATATTTTATAGGATATGAATGGTTTAGTTTTTTTCAATGATGATTTAAAACTAAACGACAAGAAAGGAATGAACTTACTATGAAAGACATCGCAAATATTTTTGGAAGCATGGTCTTCGGTGACTCAGCTATGAAGGAAAGATTGCCAAAAGATATTTACAAGGCTTTGAAAAGAACTATCGATAACGGTGACGTTCTTGAACTAAGTGTTGCAAATGTTGTAGCAACTGCTATGAAAGACTGGGCAATTAATCACGGAGCAACTCACTTTACTCACTGGTTCCAACCAATGACTGGAATTACTGCTGAAAAACATGATAGTTTCATTAATCCTACTCAAGACGGAAAAATTATTATGGATTTCTCAGGAAAAGAACTTGTTAAAGGTGAACCTGATGCATCTTCTTTCCCATCAGGTGGCTTAAGAGCTACTTTTGAAGCTAGAGGATATACCGTTTGGGACGCTAGTTCATATGCTTTCATTAAAGATGGTACACTTTGTATTCCAACAGCTTTCTGTTCTTACAGCGGTGAAGCTTTAGATAAGAAAACTCCTTTACTTCGTTCAATGGAAGCGATTAACAAACAAGCTCTTAGAGTTTTAAAGTTGTTTGGAAACACTTCTGCTAAAAAAGTAAACTGTACAGTTGGTCCTGAACAAGAATATTTCTTAATTGATAGAGCAATGTACTTACAAAGACCTGACCTTATTTATACAGGAAGAACACTTTTCGGTGCAAGACCTCCTAAAGGGCAAGAACTTGATGACCACTACTTTGGTTCATTAAAGAAAAGAGTTTCTGATTATATGAAAGATTTAGACGAAGAACTTTGGAAACTTGGTATTTTCGCTAAAACTAAACATAACGAAGTTGCTCCTGCACAACACGAGCTTGCTCCTATCTTTACAACAACAAATATTGCAACTGACCATAACCAATTAACTATGGAAATGATGAAATTGGTTGCTAAAAAACATAATCTAGCTTGTTTATTACACGAAAAACCATTCGCTGGTGTAAACGGAAGTGGTAAACATAATAACTGGTCACTTTCCACTGATTTAGGTGAAAATTTACTTGAACCTGGAAAAACTCCATCTGAAAATGCTCAATTCTTACTATTTTTAGTAGCTGTAATTAAGGCTGTTGACAAATATCAAGACTTGTTAAGAGTTTCAGTTGCTAATGCTGGTAATGACCATAGACTTGGTGCAAATGAAGCACCTCCTGCAATCGTTTCTATCTTCCTTGGTGAAGAACTTGAAGCTGTACTTGATGCAATCGAAAGCGGAAGCGAATATAGCGATGTTAAGAGAGTTAAAATGGAAATCGGAGCGACTGTATTGCCTCCAATTCCAAAAGATACTACTGATAGAAATAGAACTTCTCCATTCGCATTTACAGGAAATAAATTTGAATTTAGAATGCTTGGTTCAACTTTCTCAATTTCTGGTCCAAACATCATCTTGAATACTGTAGTTTCTGAAGTCCTTGAAGAATTTGCTGACGCACTTGAGGGAAGCGAAAACTTTAAAGAAGATTTAACTAACTTAATCAAGAAAACTATTGTTGAACATAAGAGAATTGTTTTCAATGGTGACGGATACTCAGCAGAATGGGAAAAAGAAGCTGAAAGACGTGGTTTGTTAAATCTAAAAACTACTGTTGATGCTTTACCAACATTTGTTGATAAGAAAAACGTTGAAGTGTTTACAAAACATAAAGTATTCACTGAAACAGAAATTCACTCAAGATATGAAATTTTACTTGAGGGTTACTGCAAAACTTTACATATCGAAGCTTTAACAATGGTTGATATGGTTAAAAAGTTAATCGTTCCTTCAGTTATTAGCTATCAAACTGAACTTTCTGGTTTAGTTGTAAATAAAAAATCACTATCTGGCTTTAACAGCAGCTTAGAGGAATATTTATTGAAGAAAATTTCTGACCTTTCAGGTTGTTTATTAAAGAATTTAGATGAACTTGAAACTGCTATTCTTGAAACTAAAAATCATGATGAGCCACTTGAACTTGCTCAATTCTATCAAGGTTCTGTTTTAAGCACAATGTCTAAGCTAAGACTTGTTGTTGATGAACTTGAAACTATTGTTGGTAAAAAATACTGGGCATTACCAACTTACGGCGAAATTCTATACAGCGTAAACTAGCAACGTGACGTTGCATCCAATCCCGCACTGTACATAGTAAAAGATTGGAAATAGTTTCTGCGAGGTTAAGGTTTTGATGTTGAATAAAACTAAGAAGCCCCCGCGGGCGAACACGCTAAACAAGCGATGAATTACAACATAGCACACGCGATTTAATGTAGGGTAGGGGCTCTGCTCCTACCGTTACAAAATGACAGCGAGTAGGGATTTTCCTAAACCGCAAGGTAATAACGTGAATAAAAACGGGTTTCACCCAAGGCAAATATAAATTCAATCGAATTACAAACAGCGAGTAGGGAATTATCCTAAACCACAAGGTAATAACGTGAATAAAAACGGGTTTCACCCGTGCACAAAGACGTGCATTTTGAACTGACTATTTTATAGTACAGTGTCGAAATGCACGTTTTCTTTTTTGATAATAATTTATAAAAATAAAAAAAGTTTTGCAAAAATAGTAAATTAAGTTGAAAACACTATCAACTCTCAAGCAAAAAAAAGCATAAATCAAAGCTTTTTCGCTTGATTTCTGGTGTGTTTTCTAATTAATTAACTATAATGCAAATTGAAAGGAATGGGGATTATTATGGATTTCGGAATTTGGTTTTTAATGGGGGCAGCTTTGGTATTCTTTATGCAAGCTGGCTTCGCAATGGTGGAAACAGGCTTTACTAGAGCAAAAAATGCTGGTAACATTATTATGAAAAATGTTATGGACTTTTCAATTGGTACAGTAGCATTCGTTTTAATTGGTTTTACAATTATGTTATCAGAAGATTATATTTTGGGGTTAATTGGACTTCCTAACTTTGATATTTTCACAGATTATGCAAACTTCCCTTGGTCTGTATTTGTATTCAACTTAGTTTTCTGTGCAACTACTGCAACTATCGTTTCAGGTGCAATGGCAGAAAGAACTAAATTCTCAGCTTACTTAATTTACTCAGCAGCATTAAGTGCAATCATCTACCCAATCGAAGCTGGTTGGATTTGGAACGCACAAGGCTGGTTATTTGAAATGGGATTCATTGACTTTGCTGGTTCAGCGGCTATTCATACAGTTGGTGGTGTTTCAGCACTTATTGGTATTATGTTCTTAGGCCCTCGTATTGGTAAATATGTAAAAGACCCTAAAACAGGAAAAGTTGTTGCAAAAGCTATCCCTGGACATAACTTAACACTTGGTGCACTTGGTGTGTTTATCCTATGGTTTGGTTGGTATGGATTTAACGGAGCGGCGGCTACTGCACTTGATGGTGTTGGCGGTTTAGGTTCAATTTTCTTAACAACTACAGTTGCTCCAGCTGTTGCAGCGGTTTCAACAATGTTCTTTACTTGGATTAAAAACGGAAAACCTGACGTATCTATGACTTTGAATGGTGCTTTAGCAGGGCTTGTTGGTATCACAGCTGGTTGTGCTACTATGGACGCATTCGGAGCTGCTGTTGTAGGACTTGTAGCTGGTATATTAGTTGTAGTTGCAGTAGAATTTATCGATATTAAATTAAAACTTGACGACCCAGTTGGTGCTGTTGCAGTTCACGGTGTAAATGGTATTTGGGGAACACTTGCAGTAGGTTTATTCGCTGTTGAAGGCGGTTTATTCTACGGTGGCGGTGCAAAATTACTTGGTGTTCAAGCAATTGGTCTATTAGCAATTATCGCTTGGACAGCGGTTACTATTTCAATTGTATTTGCAATAATCAAAAAATTCCACGGTTTAAGAGTTTCAGCGGAAGAAGAAACAATCGGTCTTGACGAAAGTGAGCACGCACTTGCAAGTTCATACGCTGACTTTATGCCAAGCTTTATCGAAGAAAAAGATGATAAAAAACCACTTGTTACTGTTTCATCAGAAAAAGCAATCCCAGTTGTGAACAACTCACACCCCGGCGCTAAAATGACAAAAGTTTCTATCGTAACAAGACAAAGCAAGTTCGAGAAATTAAAAGTTGCACTTGAAACGCTTGGTGTAACAGGTATTACAGTTACACACGTAATGGGTTGTGGAATGCAAAGAGGTGAAAGAGAAGTTTACCGTGGTATTCCTGTTGAAAGCACATTACTTCCAAAAGTTAAAGTTGAAGTTGTAATTTGTAAAGTTCCTGTTGATGAACTTGTTGCAGTTGTTAAAAAAGCACTTTATACTGGTAACGTTGGCGACGGAAAAATCTTCATCTATGATATTGAAAACGTAATCAAGGTTAGAACTGGTGAAGAAGGTTACGACGCACTACAAGATGAAATTTAATTAAAGAATTAAACAAGTTATACTAACTTATTAACATACTTATTTCTATCAATCCTATAAAAGGAGAGCCTATTTCATAGCTGAAAATGCTTGAAATAGGTTCTTCTTTTTGTAAATATTTTTAACTATTAAGACTTTTTGATTATTTGTGCTTAATTTTATATAGATATATGATTAAAAACTATATAACATTAAGTAACTTTTTGTATATTTCGCCAAAAGTAATAATTTACCAAAATAAAAAAGCAAAAAAGTGCAATATGTAACTTATTTGTAACTTTTTATATGTATAATGAGAACATAAAGTAAATCAGTGATGCTTAACATTATGAATTGCAATAGCAACTATATGGAAAAGTTACTGGTTTAAATGAGAAATAATTTATTTTAAAGGAGAAAATTATGAACGGTAACAAAATGACAATTGCGTTAAATCGCAAAATGCGTAATCGTATTATTTCGATTATGACTTCCTTGGCACTGGCATTCACTTTTATTGGCACTACGGCGGGTAGTGTTTTCGCGACAGGTTCTGTTGACAGAACATTTACTACAGATGAATTGAACGGACAAAGTATTACTAATGTTTTGACAGTTGGTGACGCAGCATTTTCAATGGTTGGAATTAACGAATATATCGCTGATTTATTAACGGGTCTAATTGCTAGCGATAGTACCGCTACATTATCAGATTTTGCAATAAGCTTAGCAGAGAAAGAAATAAAAATTCCAATTATTGGTACTAAGCTATTCAAATTGAAGGCGGGAACTTTCACATCTAACGGTCAATCTTTATCTGAAGCTGGTAATTCCTTTGAATTGAAACTTGTAGTTGGCTATTTGAATTATGAGAAAACTGGTGGAACGTGGTTAAAACCTAAATATGACTATGTGGATAAGGGTAATTCTTTTATTATCGAACTTGGAACATACCAAATCACTGAAGCTCCACAAGGTGAAACACTAACTGCAAAAACTGTTAATTTTAACGCAGAAGACCAAGCTACTGCTCTAAAAGATGATTTTGCAAATGAAACAACTTATAGTGTATCTGCTGGTGCTATTACAATTGCTAATGCTGACGGTACTGCTGTAACTGAAATCAAAGATGCTGGAACTTATACTTTAACTGCTATGGATGGTACTGCTACTATCACTCAAACTGTTACTGTAAATTCTTTAGCTGTTAATGTTTCTACTTATAACCAATATGGTTCTTTTGATCCAAATGGTAAATTTACTGCAGAATTTGTGGATACAACTCTTGCTACTGATGCTGTGAAAGCTGATTTTGCTGCAAACAATGGTTTGAAAGTATTACATGAAGAAATCGAAAAATTCGGTATTGGAACTGGAGTTTACTATATCGGAATTGACGAAGCTAATGCTTCTAAAAACTACACTTATACTGTAGTTCAAAACGGTATTGTTCTATCAGCTGCAATGTTAGGCGATGTTGTAGGCTTAATTACTGACCCAATTAATAATGCTGTTCAAGGTGCGATTGACGACCTAGTTGGCGATTTCATTATCGACTTAGGTGAATTTAACAAACCTTATGACGGAAAATCATATGCTGAATACGGCGGTGAAGAAGCAGTTGAACTTGCTAATGATGTACTTACAAAATTAGTTAGTGGTTTAAATGATCTTTTAGCTGGAATGGGAAATGTTGATTTAAATGGCGTTTCAATTCCAAACGTTGACCTACCTAGCAGTATTCCTCTACCACAATCAATTAAAGATGAAATCCAAAAAGTAATTGATGAAGCAAACAAAATTATTAATGACTTAAATTCCTATATGCCTGGAGATTCTGTTGACTTAAATTCAATCGTTGCAACTCTTGCAGCTGTTACTCCTGGTGTTGGTCTAGAAATCGTTGAAACTACAGGTTCATTAGACACAACTGTTGACGTTGGCGATGTTACAACTTTAAATCTACAAGTTTCACTAAATGTTACTCTTGAAACTGACATTTTAGCTGACCTTATTGGTTTAGCTGGTGTAAGTGAAGAAGATACTACTGTTGACTTAAGCACAATTAATGGATTAAGCACTTTATTAAATTTAGCTAACACTTTAGGTCTAAATTTAGACACTACTGTTAATGCTTTAGCTTTAATGGAAACTTTAGGTACTGAATTGACTCTATCTGAAATCATTGTTGATTTAGTTGAGCTTGACCTTGGCGTTTCAAAACTTCCTGTTACTATTTACCAAGAAGGAACAAATTCTGCTGACAACGGCGGACTATTCTTCGAAGGTAACCCTGAATCACTTGAAGCACATATGACTTCTGATTATTTCACAGTTGTAAACCCACTTTACTATCTATTATTAAGCGACGATGTTAAATCTGACCTTGCAACTAACACAATTGCAAATATTCAAAACAACCCTAACTATGCTGTAACTCTACTTGATATGAGCGACGATGCTATCTATGGCGAAATTGCTGATGCTGCTAAAGACGCAATTGAATTTTTACTAGGCGAACAAGACAAATTGGACGAAAGAATTGCTGATTTACTAAAGAAAATTGACGAGGCAAAACTACTAGGTGAAGAAGCTTTGTTGAAATTATTGGTAGAATATAGAGACGAAGCTGTTGAAATTTATAGCACTTTGATGGAGCTTGAAGCTAAAGCTAAAGAACTTAAAGCAGATATTTTAAATGGAATTGATGATGTTGAAAAAGTTATCGAAAAAGTTGAAAGTATAATCGGAAATATTCAAGGTATTGATACTGATGCTATCAAAAAACAAATCGAAGATGCATTAACTGATTGTCTTGATAAATTAACTGGTTTAGCTGAAGGTAAACTAGAAACATTTATTAAATTATTAGAAGAAAAAGCTCTTGAATTAGATGCTGCTGCTAAAGCAAAATTACTTGAAATTATCACTCAACTTAAATCATTTATCGGTGGAGAAATCGACAAAGTTATCCCAGCTATCAATAATGAATTAGCTAAAATTGATACAGAAGTATTTAACCTTGACGGTGCTTATAGACCTTACAATGGACAAGTATTTATGTTAAATGAAACTGCTGTTCTTCCTGTTGTAACTGCTGCATTTGACAAAGTAGAAGCTGAAATTAATTCATTCGACGTTTCAATGCTTGAAAAAGTACCTGGCTTCACTGCTGAATGGGCTAAATTAGCTGGCGAATTTGACAAAATTGACGCTCTAATTGCTGCTTCTTCAACTATGACTTTTGACGAGTTCAAAGCAGAAGTTGAAAAATTAGATGATATCTTTGGTATTGGTCTAGAATGGACTGTAAATAATACTAGCTCTGCAAACGGTCCTGCTGCTGGCGTTTACGCAAACCAAATCGTTATTTATCTTGACTTAGCTCAATACGGAATTACTGAAGTTAAATTTGCTGAAATTAACTTTGACCTTGAAATCAAAACAATTGATTTAGATGTTGTTATTGATGACCAAGATATTACTGTTGGCGATGCTTTCCCAACTTATACTTCAACTGTAACAGGCTTTGCTAATGGCGATTTAGTTTCTGTAGCTTACGAGGTTGGTCTAGCTAATACAAATACTGCTGGTAGCTCTGCAATCACAGCTGTTGTAACTGTTACAAATGCTGCTGATGTTGATGTAACTTCAAGCTATAACATTAATGTAACTTCTGGTACATTAACTATTAGCGCAGGTGATAATCCTAACCCAACTCCAACTCCTTCATATTCAGTAACTGTAAACTATGTTGATGCTACAACTGGTGCTGCAATTGCTGGTCCAAATGGCGTTACTTCTTCTGTAATTGCTACAGGAAACGGAAACACTTATGATGTTCCTGCTTCATTCTTAGATGCTCCTGCTGGATACCAAGTTGCTGAAATCGTTGGTGATGTTTCTGGTACTATTAACTCAAATATCGTAATTACTGTTCGTCTATCTATCTTAGAAAACGTTGAAGAAGAAGAAACTCCACTATCAGGTGGCGATGATGTAACTATTGATGACAACGAAACTCCACTAGTTGATCCTTCTGACGAAGTTGCTGGTGAAGATGACGAAGAAATCGTTGACGATGAAACTCCTCTAGCTGTACCTGCTACAAACAATTCAGTTGAAACTATCTATGTTTTCTCTGCTCTAGTAGCTATTATGGGATTAGCAGTAGTAGTTTACACTCGTAAAAAAGCTAAATAAGCTAAACAAAAACACAAGTTTATAATTTTCTCATAAAAAGCCTTGGCATTAATTTGTCAAGGCTTTTCTCCTTTTATCTGGAGTTAAACTTACATTAAAAAAGGTGTTACAAAACTGTAAAAAGTCTTGTAACACCTTGATTTATTATGAAATTTATAATTTTGAAACTTCTAATTTAGTGAAAAATTTCAAGATTTATTTCTCTACTCATATTTTTTCCCAATTACAATATCAAAATTAAAAGTGAAATTTTTATCATTCACTTGATATTTTGGTGAAAGTTGAGGTCCGCAGCTTCCTGAGCCAATTCCTGACATTCTTCCATCAAGGCAAAGTATAGTTGAACCTGATTTTTCAAGCTCAAAATTATGTCCTTTAGCGGTCAATTCCTCAGCAGTATAATCGGAAACATTAAAGGAGAAATTATCACCGAAAACAGATATTCCATAAGAATTGTCACCAAAAATTGCAACTTTATCACAACCATAATGGCTTCCATTTTCTTGAGGTTTGATGTAATCTTCGTGCATTTCGCAAACTGTTGAGGAGAATTTTCCGTAATAGGAGCTTCTTCTCTTGTCGCAATAGCTTTCGTAAGGACCAAAGCCTTTATAATCTACGTTTTTGAAGTCATTGTTAAGTGGCAATCTTACACCAAATCGTGGTAAAAATGGTAAGTCAGTATTTCTTTCAACTTCAACATTTAGATTGATTTTTCCGTCATTTGAAATTGTCCAAACTGCGACAGCTTTAGCAATCCATTGAACCATAACAGCAGAAATTGTAAGACTTGTTTTAAGGATTACGCATTCACTTTTTTCAGTGATTTCAGTAGAATAAGTCTTAGTTTTCGCCCTATCATAGCCAACTTTTGCCCATTCACGGCGGATAACTCTATCGTTATCAGTAGGTGCTCGCCAAATATTAAAGTCCATTGGTTTTGTTAAAATATTAATGCTGTCCTTAACCATAGTTTCAAAAGTTCCAGTAAATTTGTTGTAAACATAACGGAAATTTTCTCCGTACAATTCAATGTATTTTCCAAGGTCACAAGTAGAAATTTTCAGTGCTTTTTCTCTTTTAATCTCAACTTTTTCGCTTTCAAAAACTAAAATTTGGTCAAATCCAAGCTCGTCACCTGCTTTAACAAAATCGCTATCAAATTTTTGTTTGTAAATCAATCTTAAATATATTTTTCCTTCTTTAGGGAGGTTGAAGTTTACTTTTATTTCAGCTTCAGCGTGAGGGGCTAGGTCAATTTCTTCAACTGCACCACGCTCCACGATTTCACCATTGCAGCTTACTTCAAAGTAAATTGTAAGAGCATCTTTTAGGTTTGTAAAGTCCAATTTGTTAGCGATTTTGACAATTCCATTTTTTACGTCAACGTCATATGCTCTAACAGGTCGGGCAACATTTTTCCATTCAATCAATCCTGTAGAAGGCGTTCTGTCGGGATAAACTAGTCCATCAACGCAGAAATTTCCGTCATGTAATTGCTCTCCCCAGTCACCACCGTAGAAGAATTTGTCTTTCCCGTCGGCGGTTTTTCCCATATAAACGCTGTGGTCACACCACTCCCAAACAAATCCGCCAGCATAACTATCGTGGGCATAAATTTGTTCAAAATAATCCTCAATATCTCCAGGTCCATTGCCCATTGCGTGGACAAATTCACATTGTAAAAAAGGTTTATCCGTCATCCAAGTTGTGAAATTTTGTTCGGTGCTATCGATATCTGCATACATATGACTGTAAACATCAAGGTTACTAAGGTCATTTTCATAGCCCTCCATTTGATAGATTGAACTTTCATAATGGACAAGCATATCTTTATCATAAGATTTAATCCAAGCAGCTGCTTTTTCCAAATTTGGTCCATAAGCACTTTCATTTCCAAGGGACCAAAGTAGCACACAAGCACAGTTTTTATCTCTTGAAACCAACCTTTGCACCCTATCAACAAGACTTTCTTCAAAGCTTTTATCATGACAAAGTAAGCCGTAAGTTACATCATCAACGAATTTATTTTTGTAGTTTTTATTTCTATGTCCACCACCGTAAAGCATATCATTTCCGTGAGTTTCAATGTCAGCTTCGTCAATTACATAAAATCCATATTTGCTGTAAAGTTGAGTCGCCCATGGTGCATTTGGATAGTGGCTAGTACGAATTGCGTTGAAATTGTGTTGCTTCATTAAAGCTAAGTCTATTGTAAGCTGTTCTCTGCTAATTGTATAGCCAGTATATGGGTCGCTATCGTGGCGATTTGTGCCTTTAAGCTTGATTAATTGCCCATTTACAAGTAGCAAATTTCCTTTGACTTCAAATTGTTTAATTCCTACTTTTTGAAGAAACGTTTCGCTTTCGTTGTACATTTTTACAGTGTATTGGAAAGGTGTTTCCGCTGTCCAAAGTGTTGCATTTTCAATTTTAAAAGAGGTTTTGTTTTCTGCCAACTCTTTTTCCTCAATGAAATCACCAGAAGGGGAGTAAAGAGCGACTTTTGTAGGCAAAATTTCTCCAACCCAATCACAAGTAATTGAAATTAACCCATTTTTGTAACTTTCATCAAGTGTAGTTTTTACATAGTAGTCGAAAATATGGTTTTGAGGTCGTGAAATAATGTAAGTATCCCTAAAAATTCCGTTCATTCGGAGTTTATCTTGGTCTTCAATATACGTTCCTGTGCACCATTTTAGCACTAAAACTGCAAGTTTATTTTCACCAGCTTTAACAAAATTTGTAATATCAAATTCACTTGTAGAGTGGGAAACTGTGCTATATCCAACAAATTTTCCGTTTACCCAAACATAAAGACAAGAGTCAACACCCTCAAAGTTTAGATAATTTTTCATTGTAGCTTTTTCTTCGCTTAAAGTAAAGTGCTTTATGTATGCGCCAGATAAATTTTCGTCAGGTACAAATGGTGGGTCGTAGGGAATTGGATATTGTACATTCAAATAAGCATGAGGTTCATATCCTAAAATTTGCCAGCAAGATGGAACTGCTATTGTATCAAAGCCGTTTTCAGCAAAGTTCTCCTCAAAAAAAGGCTTTATTTCATAGGGATTGTTGTACAATTTAAACTTCCAATCATCTCCCGATAGCATGGTAACTCGGCTTGAATTCTCCATAATTTCAGTGACAGAGTTTTCCTCACAAGGGACATAATAGGAACGAATTGGACAGGTGTTAACGTGAATTTTTTCGAGATTTTCATAAAATTTCTCAATTAGCATAATTATAACCATTCCTTTCTAATGTTTTAACAAATTAAAGTTAATAAGGTTTTTTACACGTCCATTCTTTTAATTTTACACAAAAGAATGATAAAGATTGACAAAAAATTAGTTATCATCATCAATCTTTTTTAGTATATCACAGTTTATTTCATAATGCAAACATTTTTTTATTATGAAATAAAAAAGGCAGAAACTATTTTAATTAATAGTTTCTGCCAATTAATATTAACTTAATTAATTAATTATTTTCGCCCGTCAAGGTCCTTGTTTTTTTCATAATAAGCACGTTTGTCTTTGTACATAGCCGCATCAGCTTCACGCTGTGCAAGTTCCCAAGCATCAATTCCACTACCGCGACAAATTGCATAGCCCATTGAAACAGAAGCATTTAAAACAACATCTTTACATAAATCTTTCAGTTTTGATTTAACTTTATTCATATAAGTGTCCACTTTTAAGTGCAAGTCTTCATCACCTTTAGTGGCAGAAATAATAGTTGCAAATTCATCTCCACCAATTCGATAGACAACGTGGTCGCCAATTCCGTCAACTAGTAGTGCTTTTGCGCAGGCATCAATATAAAAATCTCCAAGCTTATGCCCGTTTTTATCATTGACTTGTTTCAAACCATTTAGGTCACTAAGAACTAAAATTGCACCATCTAAATTGTGTTTTTGAATACTATTGTTTGTATCTGTGTCAAAGGCATTTCTATTCTTTAGTTTTGTCAAAGAATCTGTATTATAAATATCTTTAAAATGTGGATTTGAAATTCTCTTAAATAAAAAATGTGCAAAAATTCCCGATGCTAAACATATAAGCGTAATTATTCCAATAAGGAAAATTCGAATTCTTTCATAAGCATCCGCTTGGTTATCAGCGAGAAATTCTATGCCAAGTGCAGCAATTACTTCATTATTTTCCCCATGTAAAGGGTAATAAGCAACGTAAACATCTCCCCATTCAGTATGCAAAATGTTATCAGGAATTATAATTTCATTTTCTAGGGCTCGGAGTAAAGGCTCTTGAAATTCGGCTTCAATCATGTCCCCAACATTCCTGAAATCAGGGTCATCTGTGGGCAATCCGTCAATGTGATATATTAAATCGCCATTCGCATTTTTTGTAGCAGTATATAAATACTTAGTTCCTGTTATTGAGCGGACATCGTTAAATAACGAGTATGCCTCATCATAAAGCTCACTATTCATATCTTCCTTAACTTTTATTTCTGTAAAAATATCTGAGTTAATTTTTTCATCTATGTAAGTTGCAATAGAAATACTATTTTTTTCAAGCACCCCTATCATTTCAGTATAACTCATTGAATAAACTAAATAGAAAGTGATCAATGTGGATATAGCTACAATTGTTACTACGAGAGTTGCAACTTGAAAGTCTACCCTTTGAAATAATTTCTTTTTCATAAAAATCGATCCTTTCTTTATTTACTTAAATTGCAAAATATATTCCAATATTACATATTATTATAACAAAAATATTAAGTTAAATCAAGTATTTATTAAAAAAATGTTTTGTTAATAATATATTAATGATTTGTTAATATATTATTTTGTGATAGTTAAAATATATAATATATTATATTTATTTCTGATTTTATTATTTATTTACTTGAAAATTTGATATAATTATAGTACAATTAGAATATATGCTTAATTAATTTAACTTTAACTCAGGAAGGAATGGTAACAAATATGAAAAAGTATTACATTTATATTTACATAATTGTAATTGTTTTTGCATTCTCGTTTATATTTGCTTTTCCCACAATTCCTTCTAATGAAAACATAATTGTTTATAAAAATGAGCAGGGTTATATTGATGCATTGAATGAGGTTTATCCCGAAGGAAATATTATTCTAAATGAAAATTCTTCTGCTGTGATGAATTTTAAAGAAGGGGATAACGCACTTGTTTTTGCAACTCAGGGTGTTCCTCTTGAAGAAATAAATGATAATTATAATTTTACACCACAATTTCTTCAAACTATTGTAATTGTCATAGACAAAGAGCAAACTGATTTAGAAATTAACAGCTTTAAAGACCTTTTTGAAAGCGATTTAAACATTAATTTTGATTTGTGTGAAATGGTTGAAGATAATATTTGGGAGTACTCAAAAACTCATCATATTATTATGTCAGTTGCCTATGCTTTGTATGGAAGTTATGACATTTCTGCTGTTTCAAAAGATATAGAAAAAATCATTTCCGAAGAAAGATTTTACAATAATGATTACTCACAACCTGTTACAATAACTTATGATAGTGTGGCTGTTAATCTAATAAAGTCTGGGAAAAATCTTGAAATTGTCTTGCCTAGCGATGGTACTTTGAGCTTTGAAGTTGGGTTGCTTGAAAATTCACCTAATATAAATATTTTTAGTGAAATAAATCCTTTATTAGTTGAAAATGGATACAGATTGATAAATGGCGAAAGTGACAAAAGCTTTTATCCTGAGGAAAATGAATACAAAAAAGCACTTTTGGTGAAAGATTACACAGCTTTTAATGAAGCTTCCACACAAGTATCCAAAATTATTAGTAGAAATAGTTTCCAAACTAGTGTCTATGGATTTATTAACCCAAAAGAAAGTGCAACTTTTTACTTTTTTATAAGTTTTATACTTGTAATTTACTTAATTTCAATTATACGACGAGTTTCAAACAAAAAAATTAGCAATGCTTTAATAAATGCAGTTGTGTTAATGATTTTATTTGTAACATTAGGCTGTTTTAAAGCTATTTCCAGAGATCATACTACCCTTGAATTTTTGCTTTGGTATTGTTATTATATTCCCATAATTTTAATTCCAATGTCCTTTCTTTATATTGCAATTTTTACTGGGAAATCGGAAAAAACTAAGGAACGAAGCCACTTTTTCAACATATTTTTTGGTATAAGTTTAGTTTGGCTTGCTATAGTTTTAACAAATAATTTTCATAATTTAATTTTTATTATTGAAGATAATAATACGGAAAATTACGAATATACGTTAGGGTATTTTATGCTTATGGCTTGGATTTACGCTTGTGTGTTTATTGCCCTTGGAATGTTAATGTATAAAAGTTTTCGTTCTCCACAAAAAAAGACTTTTATTCTGCCATTACTCGCTACAGAATTTGCTTTATTCTATACAATTTCCTACGTTTTACAAATTCCAATTGTAGCAGATATTTCTGTTAGTTTTGGACTTACTATTGTTGTACTTGTGTTTTGTGAAGCTTGTTTACGAAGTGGATTTCTCCCTATAAATAAAGGCTATGACAAGTTGTTTTCTAATTCTAAACTTAATATGGAAATACGGGATTTAAATGATAAAGTTGTCACAAAAGCTTCTGTTGAAAAGGTAGAAGACCCAAATTTTATTTTGAGAAAAACAGCTATTGCGGGCGGAACTTTTTCCTATTACGAAGATTATTCTTCTTTAAACAAAACACGAAAAAAGTTGTCCAAAATTAATGATGAGTTGGAAAAAAATATAGAATTCTTAATGCAACAAGGTAAGGTTAGTGCGGAACTTTCTGCCCTTGCTGCCGAAGAAACTGCTTATGGAAAAATTGATGAAATTCTAAAAGTAGGGACGGAAAAAATCTCACTTTTGCTTGAAGAAATGAAAACTTCCCCTAATCCGAAAAAAATTATCGGGCGGATTAACATATTGGTTTGTGTAATAAAAAGAGAATGTATGCTACTAATTAACCTTCTTTACAAGAAAGAACAGCCAACTAACCGATTTATGAGTTGGATTTATGAGATGAAGGAATTTTGTACTGCCGTTGACCTAAATATCACTGCAGGTTGTAATATTACAAAAGATTTGCCTATTGAAAAATCCCTTTCTATGTACAGATTATTTTCTGTTGCAATTGAAAATTCTCTAAATCAAAAATGCAGTAACTTACTCTTGCAAATTTATGAAAAAGACATTGAAATTGTATTTTCAATCACAGCTGAATATCCTATTTTTACCGAAGAATTTTTGGAGGATTTTAGCTTTAAACATTGTGGTGAAGATTGTAAAATAACCATAAAACCTTGGGACGAAACGGAAGTTGTACTTTTAACCTTTAGAAAGGAATGAAAATAATATGCTTGATTTTTATTTTTACAGCACCGATCAATTGCTGATATTATTTTCAATTGGTTTGTTTTTGTTTTTTTCCCATTCCGCTTATATTGGAGTGATAGTTTTTAAGAATTTGTTCAAAAGAAAGTTTCATTTGACAGGTGAGATATTGCTTTTGATTTACATAGCGTCTGTGACAATGCTACCTATTACAACACTTTATAATAGAGAACACGGAATTATAGATTTAACTTTTTTAACTAACTTTTTGTACATAGTAGGGATAATTACTTTGCTGTATTTTTCTATAGTTCTTCTAAAAAGAAATATTAATTATTTAGTTCCAATTGTTGCAATTGCAATTACAATGCCTTATGTTTCATTTCTTTTTTATGGTGCTTACCTGATTTTATATATTATCTTTTTTTCAGTTTTAATAATACGTACATTTACTATGCTTTTAAATGAACTTGACAAACAAGGGAAAGAACTCTCAGCTTTTTCTGTTAAAGAAGGGCTTGATACTTTACCAGCGGGAGTTATGTTTTGTAACGAAAACGGTTATATTTATCTTGCAAACGATATGATGCAGGAATTAGTAGTAAGATTTTTTGGAGTTGAACAAAAAAATGCACGAGATTTTTGGAATAGCTTGGAAAAAGGTAACGTTATAGGAGGTGAATGTCAAAATATCGAAGGTGACATTTTACTTAGAACAAGTAGAGATTCATGGCGTTTTTCTAAAAGAAAGTTTACATTTGATAAAGAAAATTACATCGAAATAGTCGCAATTGATGTTAGTGAAACAGTGCTCACTTTAAGTTTGCTTGAGGTGGAAAGACAAAAGCTTGTAGAGCAAAATGCTGAAGTTGCAATTCTTACTGAAAAGATGGAAAATCTTCGTAAAGAACAAGAATATTCACGAATAAGAAGTCAAGTTCACGATGTAATGAGTCAAAGGCTTACTGCTATGCAAAGAATTTTACAAAGTCACAATCCTTCAGATTATGAGGAAATGGTTCAGCTTTTACAGGATATGGTGAAGCAAATTAAAGCTAAGGAAAGTGGAAATAAAACTGAGTTGTTTGATGAATTAATTGATTATTTTGATCGAATTGGAATTGAAATAGAATGTGTTGGGAAATTGCCTAAAGATGATATAATTGCTTTTTTATTTATCGCAGTTTTAAGGGAAGCTTGCATTAATGCAGCAAAACACGCAGATGCAACTAAAGTAAAGGCTATCATCGAAAGCAATGAAAAAGAATATCGCATAGAAATAACAAACAATGGACTTCCTCCTCAAAAGGGCATTGTTGAGGGTGGAGGACTTTCGGGATTACGAAATCGAGTGGAAAATCTAGGTGGAGTTCTTAAAGTTGAACTTATTCCAGAATTTGCAATCGTAATTTATATTAAAAATAATAAATAGGGGGAAAGTATGATTAAAGTTTTTATTGTTGACGACCACAAATCCGTTTTAGATGCATTTAGCAACATTATAAATGAGCAAGATGATATGGAGTTAATCGGGAGTTCCACTAATTCTTTGGAAGTGCCTGAAATTTGTGAGGATCTAAATCCTGATGTGCTTTTGACAGATATTTCAATGGAAGAAAATTCTAGCGGACTTATACTTACTGAAAAAATGCGAAAAAAATTCCCTAACATAAAAATTGTAGTTATGTCAGGGTTTGATGAAATTTCCTATATTCCTGGTGCAAAAGAAGCGGGCGCAGACGCATTTTTGTCAAAATCACGTCCTATGGAAGATTTTATTGACATGATAAGGGCGGTAACTCGTGGTGAGGGAACTTTCCCAAACCCTGTACAAATTCCTACTGCTACCGGAGAATCACCTTTTACGGAACGAGAATTAGAGCTTCTAAGGCTTCTTTGTCGCTCCTACAGTCGAAAAGAGATTGCTGACGAAATGGGAATTGCAATGGGAACAGTGAAAAGGCATATGGAAAATATGCTTCTTAAATCAGGTTGCAAAAGCGCTATGGAATTAGTAGTTTTTGTTATAGGAAACGGTTATATTTCAGCTGGATAAAAAAAGGGTTGTAATGAAACATTTTTTGTTTTATTACAACCCTTTTATAATTAATTTTTGTTATTTTTCAGAAAATCCGATATTGCAACAGCAGTAATTTCTTGTTGCTCGTCATTTGAAATAGTAGCTTCAAGGTCACCTGGTTGTTTTCCATAATTCCCAAATTGTGCATGATTTCCGCCTTCAATTACCACAACATTTTCAGTATAATCAATATCCTCAGCGACAGTAGGGTTTAGCGTTCCATAAATAGTTAGTGATTTTTCAATTGGATAATCTCCATAAACATAAGCGCCAAGAACAATAAGGCCATCGATTATTTCTTCATTATTTGAAGCAAAATCACTAGCCATACCACCGCCCAGAGAATGTCCAGCTATATACCAATTTTCTATGTCAGCGTTTTGTTCTATGATTTCACTAGCTACATTTTGGTTAAGCACCGCTAGATTAAAAGGCATATCAACAAGAAAACAAGTTGCCCCAGTAAGCTCTGTAACTCGTTCAAACAGTGGTAAATATGCATTACCTTCAACTTTTGCTCCTGGATAAAAAATAATTCCAGTGCTATTTTTTTCGCCATTTGTTATTGTAATTATATCACTTTGCTTTGAGACATTTGGATTTTCGGTTAAAATTAAAAGTGCTTTCTCCTCCGTTTTATAAGGAGTTATTAAGTAAATTACAACACAAACTATCGCTATTAAAACAATAGCTGAAATTGAAATTATTATGTATTTTTTCTTTACTTTTTTCATTTAGTACCAACTTATTAATTATTTATTAACTTTTTGTTAATTATACCACAAAAATTAATTAGTTTCAACGAAAACATTGTAAAAATATTCAACATTATATTGTGTATTATTGACAAAAAGGGTGAAATGAATTTGTAATAGTTATATATATTAACAAATAAGGTGCAAAAAACTCAAAAGAGGTTGTGACGAAACATAGTTTCCGTAGTTTCGTCACAACCTCTTTTTTATTCTAAAACAGTAACGCTTTCAATAACAACATCGCTTGTTGGGCGGTCGCTTGAATCAGTGTCAACAGCTGCAATTGCGTCAACAACTTCCATACCAGAAGTAACTTGACCAAAAGCTGCATAATCTCCGTCTAGGAAAGTTGAGTCCTTATGTACGATGAAAAATTGGCTACTTGCAGAGTCTTTGTCATTGCCTTTTCTTGCCATAGAAATTGTTCCACGAGTGTGCGAAATATCATTTTCAATGGAATTTGAGGCAAATTCACCAGTGATAGTAAATCCGTTTGAACCAGCACCAGTGCCAGTTTTATCCCCACCTTGAATCATAAAGTCTTCGATTACACGGTGGAAAATTATCCCTTCATAAAATCCGTCATTTGCAAGGCTTACAAAGTTTTCCACTGTAATAGGTGCAATTTCAGGGTAAAGTTCAAGGTGAATATCCCCATATTCAGCAACTGAAATAACTACATTTACAACTTCTTCCTCCGCTTGAGCAGTAGTTTCTACAGTTGTTTCAGCAGTAGTTTCTGTAGTTGTTTCACTTTGAGTAGTTAAAGCGGCAGTGGTTTCAGCAGTTTCAGTTTCTTCTTGTGATTCACTAGTTTCTTCACTTTCGACTGATTGTTCAGTAGTGGTTTCTGTTTCAGTTTCAACCTCTGAACTATCTTCCTCCGCAGAAGTTTCAGTTTCAGTTTGCGTTTCCGCCTCAGTTGTTACAGTAGTTTCAGCTGTAGTTTCCGCAGGAGCGTTTTCAGCACAAGCAGTAAGCATTAAACAGCAAAGTGAAATCGCTAAAATTTTCTTAATTTTTTTCATTTTATTATTTATTCCTTTCAAAAAAAGTTGAAAAACCAAGTTTTATCCAAAAGGAATAATAGCATATTTTCCTTAAAAAGTCAAGTTTTTAACAATCAATAACCAAGAATTTCGGGCACTAAAATAACCTTAATTCTGTCCTTAACACGTTGTCTTCCGCTAATTAAAAAATTACAACAAATTCTTGTTTCTGAGTTGCAACCGTCACAAATTTCACGAGTTTTGTCTTTTAGTGAAAGACATTCGCCAGTTTCGTTGCAATAAGAAGGAATCCCAAGACGCTTTACATTTGCTGGCGTTGCAACAGATTTTACACGCTTTTCAGCCTCATTTATATCGGAAACAATCTTGTTGTAACCGACTACTAAGATTACCGACTTTGGGCCGTATGAAATGGCAGAAATTCGGTTGCAATTTCCGTCAACATTATATAGATAACCGCTTTCAGTTACTGCATTTGAACTGCAAAAAAAGGCATTTGCAGTAACAGTTTTCACAGTAGCTTCCTCCTGTGGTAAAGCCATTCTGTCAATAAAATTGTAATCGCCATTTGTTATCAAGGCTAAAATTCCAGACTCAGCAAGGGACATTGAACCACCTGTTGCAATAAAATCTCCTTTGTTTATAAGGCTTTTTGCAATTTCAACAGCGTTTTCACAGTCAGTAGCGATAAAAGCTTGCATATTATTTTTTTCAAGATTTTTTGCAGTTTTTTCAAGTTGTTTCATTAGAATTTCTTTTCTGTTATTATCCATAATTTTGACCATTCCTTTACATATTGTTTAGCATAATTTTATAGTAAAATTTGGATATTGTCAAGAAAAAAGAAAAAAATTTAGTCATCTCCACCACAATCACAATCACAATCACAACTGTCGTCAGAATCATAGTAATTTGATGACATAGTTGGATGCTCGCCGGAGTGATCTGATGTTAGAAATTTATGTTTACTGTAGGAATTTCTAGGAGGAAAAAATGTTTGCCTAAATACCTTTATATACTCATCTTTATAGTCAACTCCAAGGTCTTCAAGTTCTTTTTTCAATAATTTGACTTCTTTTTTTAATTTTATATTCATTGTAATTGTTATTGCTAAAGCTGCTATAATTGAGATGATGATTAGCACCTGTGCACCAATATTACCTATCGACATAACAATGATTAAAAGAAAACTGATGAATAAAACATAACGAAAAAAGTTAAGATTAACCTTTCTTTTTCTCTTATATTCACAATCGACAATGGCATGAATTAACTCAAATTTTTTGCTCATTATTCTATCTAATTCTTCGTTATCAAAGTTAATTTTCGTAGTATTTTCCATAAAATCCGTCCTTTCAAAACTTAATTATGTTTCAATTATACCATAATAAAGTTTTCTTTTTTTAAGGTTAAGAAAAATATACAATTCGAAAGTATTAATCAGATTTTTTTAGCAAAAACATTTTTGAGTAAGTAAAAAGTCATTATCAAGAGTAGAAAAAATGAGTAGTGAAAATTGTCAATTCTAGATAATTTAAAACTTGTAGATATGGTGATAATTTCATCTTGTAAAAATATTTTTGTTAGTAAATGTGAGAATATAACTGCCATTAAAACTTGAAAAAAACGGGTTAAAACAAATTTTTTCAATGAGAATAAACCGTTATTAATAGAGAAAACTTGGCTTAAAACTGAAAGTCCTCCAAAAGCTAGAAAGCCAGTAATTATAGGGATTAACGAATAGTTTTTGCTTTCAAAATCTGTAACACCACTGACTTCAATAAAAGAATTTATGTAGGCTAAACCTTCAGTGCTGATAAAATTTATTTGTGAGAGCAAGTCTACTAAAATTGTAAAAAAAATCAAGTGTGTACAGATTAAAAGCAGAGTTAAAGTAGCAGAATTGATGCTTTCATGTAAACTAATTAAAGAAAAATTCACATTTTCAGTTTTGAGTTTTTCCTTTTGTGGAATTTTTTCCTTTAAACCAAGGAAAATCCCTAAGATAATATTGCTCAAAAGGCAAGAAAAGTAAATTATTGCACCGATTTTTTCACTTTGATAAAGGAAAATTCCAACCGCGGAAATTGCAAATGAAGGTGCTACACAATAGCTATAACAAATGAGTTTTTCTGCTTTTTCTTTTGTGATTTCGCCTTTTTTATGTAACTCAGTTAAGGTTTTTATTCCAATGGGATAACCGCCAATGGAAGATAAAATGAAAATTGAAAAATATTTTCCTTCAATTCTGAAAATATATCTTGCTATTACAGAAAAAATTGCACTAAAATATTGATAACAATTTGTTGATATTAACATATTTGAAATTACTAAAAATCCAAAAAAAGAGGGAATTATTACTTGGAAACAACGCGTTAAAGCTTTTATTGTTGCGGTTGTGATAATTTCTGCTGAAAAAATTAGTGAGATAAAAATAAATGTGAGGGAAATCGTTATAGTGATGTTTTTTAGTTTTTTAGTTGACATATTTAACATTCCTTTCGTGAAAAAATTCAACTTGTCTTGATTTTAGAGTATATGCACGGCTTTTTTATAATATATTTATTTTAGAAATAAACTGTGAAAGGAATGAAGCGATTTTGCAAAAAAATGAACTTTCAAAAAAATTATATGAGGGGAAAAAGAGAATTTATAAGCAATTTTACTATAATTCGCACATTCAAATTGTTGGAAATGACAGAATTATAATTGAGAATTGTAAAAAAATACTGGAATGCGATGAAATTATGGTGAAATTACAAAATTCACTGTTTTACATAACTATTTGGGGTGAAAATCTTTGCGTTTCGAATTATAACAAGGAAAATATTGTGATAAATGGTGAGATTTCTTCGGTAGAATTTGAAAAAAGAAAGTAGGTGAAAAAGATGGTTTTAAGCCATTTCTTAGGAAGTTTATCCTTGAAAATTCAAGGCGATAACACGCTGGAATTTGTTAATAAAGTGAAATTTTTAGGAATTCACACAAAAAAATTATATACAAAAAATAACTCTGTTTTTATGGAAATTTACAGTGGCTCATACAAAAAAATTGAGGCTACTGCATTTTCATATGAAATGGAAGTTTCAACTTTAAAAAAAATGGGTTTATATTGGAAGATTTATCCGTATAGAAAGCGTTTTGGCGTGGTCTTAGGCGGGTTAATCGGAGTTGTAATTGTGTTTTTGCTGTCCAATATTACTTTCCAAATCAGGGTCAGCGGAGTAAGTTCTGAGGTAGAAAATTCTATACTTTCTGTTCTTAGAAATCACGGAGTTACCGCGGGAAGTTATATTCCAAATATGAATTTTAACAGCCTAGAAAATCAGATTATGCTTGCTCTTGACGAGGTGGATTTTGTTGCTATAAGGAACTCCGGCTCAATTATCTTTGTGAATGCCAGCGAAAGCGTTGAACAACCGAAAATGTTACTTACAAGAATTCCGTGTAACATTGTTTCTGCTGAAGATGCAGTTATTTCAGATGTGAAAGTTTACGCTGGAAAACTTGAAGTTTTACTAGGGGAGGGAGTGAAAAAAGGTGATATTTTAGTTAGTGGAACAGTCCCAAACACTCGTGGGGACACGTTTTTTTACCATTCTCACGGGGAAATCATCGGAACTTTTTCGCGGACTGTTACTTTTGAACAAGAATTTTCCGAAGAAGTTACCACGGTGTCAAACACTGGGATAAAAAAGAATTATTTCAACATTTTTTCACTGTCAATACCCATAGAAATTCCTTTTTTTTCAAAAGATTTGCAAGGGCAAGAGTATAAAATTGAAGAAAATATACAAGAGTACAGCTTTTTTTCTTTAAAACTTCCTTTTGGAAAGGTGGAAAAAATATTTTATCCAATAGAAAAAGAGTTGGTAGAATACACAAAATTTCAAGCTGTGGAAAACTTAGAAAAACAATTAACAAATTATGAACAAAATTTTCTTAAAGAATATGAAATAGTATCAAGAAGTATAAATGGTGATTTTTTATCAGATAAAATTGTATATTATGTCGAATATACTTTGAAAGGAAATATTGGTATTTTGCAAGAAATATACATAGATTTTTGATGATTGTTTAAATTAAATATTTTAATTTATGCATATTGTATATTGATGACAAAGTTTTAATGAAAAATTTTTATCTATTTAGCTTAAAAATTCTCTTTATTTTTTTGGATTTTTATGTTATAATTACATTAAATGAGAGTTTACACTCAAAATTTACTATTTTTGATTTGGGGGATTAAATGATTCGAGATACGATTAATGTTACTAATATGGATCATATTTTAAATTTGTTCGGGAATTATGACGAAAATATTAACATAATTCAACGCCACTTTGATGTAGCTATTTTTAATAGAGGTAGTGAAATCAAAATTGAGGGTGTTGAAAAAAATGTTAAAGCTGCACAAAAAATTATCAAAACTTTGCTTTCTATGGCGGCTAAAGGTGAAAATATTGACGAAAGAGCGGTTTCTTACGTAATTTCTATGGCTGACGATGTGAGCGACGAGGATATGAGTGCAATTTCAAACGATGCTATTTGCCTTACTGTAAGCGGTAAAGTTATTAAACCTAAGACTTTGGGGCAAAAAAAATATATTGACGCCATAAAAAATCATACTATTTCTTTTGGTATCGGACCCGCTGGTACAGGTAAGACTTACCTTGCTGTTGCTATGGCGGTTAGAGCGTTTAAGGCCCATGAAATCAACAAAATAATCCTTACTAGACCAGCTGTGGAGGCTGGTGAAAAGTTGGGATTTTTGCCTGGAGATATGCAAGATAAGGTTGACCCTTATTTGCGTCCCCTTTATGATGCACTTTTTGAGATGTTTGGTGCGGATACATTTGCTAAACATTTGGAAAAAGGGACTATTGAGGTTGCTCCGCTTGCTTATATGAGAGGGCGAACTCTTGATGACAGCTTTATCATTCTTGACGAAGCACAAAACACTTCGGGGGAGCAAATGAAGATGTTTCTCACTCGTTTGGGCTTCAATAGTAAGATGGTTATAACGGGCGATATAACTCAAATTGACCTACCTGATGCTCGTAAATGCGGGCTTATTCAGTGTGTTAATATTCTGCAAGATGTTGATGATATTTCAATCAACAGGCTTTCAGAGCGTGACGTTGTTAGGCATAAATTAGTTCAAGATATTGTTAAAGCATATGAAACTTTTTATGATAAAAACAAGGATAATGGCGAAAAATAATTATTATATTGTTCAGGACGGATATGAAACGAAAGGAATGAAAAAAATATGAACAAAATAAAAGTTTTAATTAAAGATGAACAAAAAGAAGTGAAGGTGCCTGTCGGAATACGACTTTTGATAAGAAAATGTTGTCACGCAGTACTTTCCAATGAGGATTTTGTAGGTGATGCTGAAATTAGCGTTACTTTTGTAAATAATGAGAGAATTAGGGAGCTTAACTCGAAATTCCGAAATAAAGATAGTGCTACTGATGTACTTTCTTTCCCTTTGGGTGAGGACGGTGTGTATGATAAAAACCCTGAAACTGGGGCATTTATGCTTGGTGACATTGTAATTTCTCTTGAAACTGCTTACAAACAATGCTTCACTTACCAACATTCACTTGAAAGAGAAATTGGATTTTTGACTGTGCATTCAATGCTTCATTTGCTTGGTTATGACCACGAAGTAAGTAGCCTTGAAGAACGCAGAATGAGAGAAACTGAGGAACTTGTACTTGATAAACTTGGAATTAACAAAGTTGTTTCTCTTGTAAAAAATGAACAAGAACAAATTTAATTTTTGTTCAAATTGATGTTTAATGAGAAAGAAAGGTTATTAGATATAATGACAAAAAACGCATTTATTACCATAGTTGGGCGACCAAATGTGGGGAAATCCTCTTTGCTTAATAAGATTATTGGGGAAAAAATCGCCGCTGTGAGTGCTAAACCGCAAACTACAAGAACAAAGATTGTTGGAGTTTTGACGAAAGAAGAAACTCAGTATGTTTTTATTGACACTCCAGGTATGCACAAGGCTAAAAATAAACTTAGCGAACATATGGTTAAATCAATTAACGAATCAGTTTCTGATGTGGACATCGTATGCTTTATGGTCGATGTAACTAAGGAATTAAACGAGGCTGAACGCGGGTTAATTGAGTCATTTAAGAATAAAAAATCCCACGTTATTTTGGTTTTGAACAAGATAGATTTGCTTCCGAGTAAAGAAAAATTACTTCCTAAAATTGCTGAAATATCACAAATGCACGATTTTACAGCAGTTATCCCTTGCAGTGTTTTGCAAGAAGAAGGCATTGACATTTTGATGAAAGAAATTGAAGATAAAGCTATTGAGGGACCACATTTTTTTCCTGACGATATGCTAACTGACCAACCTGAAAAGGTTATTGCTGCTGAAATTATCCGTGAGAAACTGCTCAATCTTTTGAGTGATGAAATTCCTCATGGGATAGCTGTAGTTATCGAAAAAATGCGTGAACGTGAGGACAAGGATATTCTTGATATTGAGGCAGAAATTTTCTGTGAAAAAGAGTCGCATAAGGGTATGGTTATTGGAAAAGGTGGCGCTGTTCTTAAAAAAGTTGGACAACTCGCTCGTGAGGATATGGAGGAGTTTTTCCAAATTAAGATTAGTCTTAAACTTTGGGTCAAGGTAAAAGAGGGTTGGCGAAACCGTGAGGGTGTAATCCGCAATTTCGGGTTAAATAACTAGTATTGTTCCTCCAACAAAATTATGGACTTATTTAATTGGTGAAGCAATATTTGCAAAAAGTAAAAGGACAACTTTATTGTTGTCCTTTTAGAGTATATTTGGAGGGAAAATGATTACCACTTTAGGCGTTGTTATCCGTGAGCGAAGTGTTGGCGACAACGATAAATTTATTGATATTTTAACTGCAGAACATGGAATTTTAGAGGCTTGCGTTAAAGGTGCAAAAAAAATAAATGGGAAAAATTCTTCAGCTACACAGCTTTTTGCTTATTCGAATTTTTGCCTAAGCGACGGAAAAAAGGGCTATATAGTAAACTCCACAGAGATAAAAAAGTCTTTTTACGATTTGCGACTTGATATTGTGAATTTATCTCTCGCTTCTTATTTTTCCGAGGTTATTAAATATTGCGTTTTGACTGGAGAAAATTCCGTGAATATTCTCCGACTTTTTTTGAATTGTTTGCATTTTCTTTGTGAAAATAATAAAAATCCTATCATTTTGAAAAGTATTTTTGAACTTAGATTGCTTTGTGAAAATGGCTTTATGCCTCATATTGTGGCTTGTGAAAAGTGTGCAAAATTTGAGGACGAATTTATTTATTTTGACATAAAAGAGGGGAACTTTTATTGCTCAGATTGCTATAATTTAACCCTTGAAAATGTTAATGCAGTTAAGGTTAAAAAGTCAGTTTTGCAAGGACTTCGACACATTACTTTTTCTGAATTTGACAAGCTTTTTAATTTTACTCTTAATGAAGAAAATATTAATATTTTAAATGAGATAACTGAAAAATATCTTCTAACGCATTTGCACAGAAAGTTCAAAACTTTGGATTTTTTAAAACAATTATTATGATTATCAGAAAGGACTGATTAAAATAAATATTCACCACGAAATTTTGGAGTTAAACAAAATTATTGATATGCTCTCTCTTGAAGCTTCTAACGAGAAAACAAGGGAGATGATTTTTGCCATTGAACCTTCTTGCGACCTATATTTTGTGAAGGAAGAATTGGCTAAAACTGGGCGAGCTTTCGACCTTGCTTTAAAATTTGGAAGCCCGTCATTTAGCAGTTTTAAAGATATGACAGGCATTGTAAAACGTGCTATGGCTGGGGCAAATTTGTCTCTTAAAGAGCTTTTGGAAGTTGGAAAAATGCTCTCTCAAGTGCGAACTTTAGTGGCTTGGTATGAGGACGTAACTGAGAAAAATGACCTTTCCGCTGAAGAAGACAGGGTGATTTACCTATTGACTTCTCTTATTCCAAATAAATATTTGTACGAGCGAATTACTGACAGCATTTTGAGTGAGGACGCATTGGCTGACTCTGCTAGTTCAGAACTTGCTTCAATTAGAAGGAAAATCTCTAATAGCGGAGCAAAAATTAAAGAGCGACTAGACAAAATGATTAAGTCGGAGGAAACCTCTCAATATTTGCAAGAAAATATTGTTACAATGCGTGACGGACGTTATGTTGTGCCTGTAAAATCACAGCATAAAAACAACGTTTCGGGGCTTGTGCACGACACTTCTGCTACTGGTGCAACTTATTTTATTGAGCCAATGGCGATTGTTGAAGCAAACAACGAAATCCGCATTTTAATGGGTAAAGAACAGGAAGAAATTGAGAGAATTATTGCTGAATTATCTGGACTTTGTGCCGAGTTTGGGGATAATTTATTGCTAAATTTCAATAATTGTGCGGAGCTTAATTTTTACTTTGCAAAGGCTAGATTAGGGGTAAAAATGAATGGAAATCTCCCTAGAGTTTCAGACGATGGGGAAGTGTTTTTAGAAAAGGCAAGACACCCGCTTATCGACCCAAAAGTTGTTGTGCCAATTGATGTGAATGTTGGTATAAATTTCGACGCTTTAGTCATCACAGGACCAAACACTGGCGGTAAAACTGTTATCTTAAAGACTGTTGGTTTGCTTACTTTAATGGCAATGTGTGGGCTTTTAATTCCTGCTGGGGAGGAAAGCCGAATTTCTGTTTTTGAAAATATTTTGGTCGATATCGGCGACAGGCAGTCTATAGAGCAGTCTTTGTCAACTTTCTCCTCACATATGAACAGAGTTATTGACGTTTTAGATAGATGTAATCACTCATCTTTAGTGCTTTTAGACGAATTAGGTTCGGGAACTGACCCTGTTGAGGGTTCAGCTTTAGCGGTTGCAATAATTGAAAATATTATTGGAAACGGGTCGAAATTAGTCACCACAACCCACTATCAAGAGCTTAAAATGTTTGCAATTGACACTGAAAACGTTGAAAATGCTTCTTGTGAGTTTGATGTTAAAACTTTAATGCCAACTTATAGGTTAATTATTGGCTCTCCTGGGCGGTCAAATGCCTTTGCTATCTCGGAAAAACTAGGTTTGCCACATAGAATTATTGAGCGAGCTCAAAGTTTAGTCAGCGACGAAAATCGTGAATTTGAGATAATTATGGAAGGCTTAGAGGAGAAACGTCTTGAGTTTGAAAAATTATCAAAAGATGCAAAAATCCTTTTTGAAAAAGCTGAAAGTGAACGTGAAATCGTTAAAACTGAACTTGATAAAATTGAAAAAACTAAGGAAACTACTTTAGATATGGCAAGGCGAGAAGCTTCACGTCTTGTGGAAACTGTTCAAAGGCAGTCAAATGCCATTATGGACGAACTTGACCAAATTAGAAAAGAGAAGAATAAGGAAAATTTCTCCCAGAATGTGGCTAGTGCAAAATCTAGTTTAAATGGGAAAATGAACAACCTTTATCTTGAAGCAAACCCTGTCACAGAGCGTAAAAATGACTATGTTTTACCTCGTGCCCTTATAAAAGGGGATACTGTTGTTTTAATTGACACGGGAAAAGAGGCGACTGTAACCACACTTCCCGACTCTCAAGGAAATCTTTTTGTCACAATGGGAATTATGAAAACTAAAATCAATGTTAGTAAAATTAAGCTTGCTGAAAAGGAAAAAGTCACTTTTAAAGGGGATAAACCTAAGCAAAAACCTGTTTCAAAAGTATCAAGAAATGGCGTTGAAAGCCGTATGACAAGGCAAGCTACTCTTGAACTTGATATTCGAGGATATGCAAGCGACGAGGGAATTATGGAAGTTGATAGCTTTATTGATGGAGCGGTAATGTCGGGACTTCACCTTGTTACAATTATCCACGGAAAAGGCACTGGAGTGCTAAGAAACGCTGTTCAACAACACCTTAAACGTCATAAACAGGTAAAATCTTTCCGAAAAGGTGTTTATGGTGAAGGTGAAGACGGTGTTACAATTGTTGAATTAAAATAACAAAGGTACTTTTGTAAAATTCAAGCATTGATAAAAAAATATCAATGCTTGAAAAATATTTGATAATATGATAAAATAAAACGAATGCTTTAATTAACTAAAATTTTCTATGGAGGTAAGGATTTTGTTTGAAATTGTTAGAAAAAAACAACTTAACGAAACAACTTTTCTAATGGATATAAAAGCTCCATTTATCGCTAAAAAGGCGAATGCTGGGCAATTTATTATCTTTAGAATTGATGAAAAGGGGGAAAGAGTTCCTCTTACAATCGCTGATTATGACAGAGAAAAGGGCACTGTTACCATAATTTTCCAAGCTATTGGACGTTCAACTGTTGAACTTGGAAAAAGAGAAGTTGGTGATGAAATTCTTGATTTTGTTGGGCCTTTGGGCATTGCAACTCACTTTGAAGATGATGTGAAAAAAGTTGCTGTTGTGGGTGGCGGTGTAGGTTGTGCAATTGCTTATCCGCAAGCTAAAATGCTCTTTAATAAAGGCGTTGAGGTTGACATAATCGCTGGTTTTAGAAATAAAGATATTGTTATTCTTGAAGATGAAATGAAAGAAGTTTCAACTAATTTATATGTTACAACTGATGACGGAAGCTACGGAATTAAAGGCTTTGTTACCAATGTTTTACAAGATTTAATTGAAAAAGGTAACAAATATGATGCTGTTGTTGCAATTGGCCCTGTTCAAATGATGAAATTTGTTTGTAAAGTTACCGAGCCTTATGGAATTAAAACTCTTGTTTCCCTAAACCCAATTATGGTGGACGGAACGGGAATGTGTGGAGGCTGTCGTGTTACTGTTGACGGAAAAATCAAATATGCTTGTGTAGATGGCCCTGATTTTGACGGACATAAAGTTGATTTTGATGAACTTATTAACCGAAATTCAGCTTATAAAGGTCACCATAAAGAACCACATGAGTGTAGAATTGGTTTAGAATAATAATTTAACTTATTTGTTATATAATACTCGAAAGGATTGATTGAAATAATGGCTAATATGTCCCTAGAAAAAGTGGCTATGCCTGAACAAGATGCGAAAATTAGGGCGAGAAATTTTGAAGAAGTTGCCCTTGGATATACTCCTGAAATGGCTGTTGAGGAGGCAAAACGTTGCCTTAACTGTAAAAATAAGCCTTGTGTTGCAGGTTGTCCTGTAAATGTTAGAATTCCTGAATTTATCACTGCTATTGCAGGTGGCGAGTTTGAAAATGCTTATAATATTCTTAAAACTACAAACGCACTTCCAGCGGTTTGCGGACGTGTATGTCCTCAAGAATCCCAATGCGAATGTAAATGTGTGAGAGGGATTAAGGGTGAACCTGTTGCAATTGGACGATTAGAACGTTTTGCAGCGGATTATTTCCTAGAAAATATTGCTACAAAACCTGTTAAACCTCAATCTAATGGGCATAAAGTTGCTGTTGTTGGTGGAGGACCTGCTGGACTTTCTTGTGCTGGTGACCTTGCTGCTAAAGGTTATGATGTTACAATTTTTGAAGCTTTCCACACTGCTGGTGGAGTTTTAACATATGGAATTCCTGAATTTAGACTTCCAAAAGACATTGTTGCTAAAGAAATTGACGCTCTTAAAGAAATGGGTGTAACTGTACATACTAATATGGTTATTGGTAAAGTTTTGTCAATTGACGAGCTTTTTGAGATGGAGTTTGAAAGCATTTTTATTGGTTCGGGTGCTGGACTTCCTCGTTTTATGGGAATTGAGGGTGAATCTTTGGTGGGAGTTTTCTCCGCTAATGAATATTTGACAAGAATTAACCTTATGAAAGGTTACCTTGACGAATATGACACTCCAGTTATTAAATCTAAAAATGTTGCAGTTGTAGGTGGCGGAAACGTTGCAATGGACGCAGCTAGAAGTGCAATGCGACTAGGTGCAGAAAATGTTTACATTGTTTATAGACGTTCGGAAAACGAAATGCCTGCACGTCTTGAAGAAGTTCACCACGCTAAGGAAGAAGGAATTCAATTCCTTTGCTTAAACAATCCTGTTAAGATTATTTCCGATGAAAATGGTAGAGCTAAGGCTATGGAATGTGTAAAAATGGAACTTGGCGAACCTGATGCAAGCGGACGACGTTCACCAATTGTTATGGAAAATTCTAATTATGAAATTGAAGTTGACACTGTAATTATGTCAATCGGAACTTCACCAAATCCATTGATTAGAACTACTACAACTGGTATTGAAGCCAACAAATGGGGCTGTTTAGTTGTTGATGAAGAAATGCTTACTACTCGTGAGGGTGTTTATGCAGGCGGTGACACTGTTACTGGTGCAGCTACTGTAATTCTAGCAATGGGAGCGGGAAAAACTGCTGCTGAAGCTATCGATAAGTATATTTCAAGCAAATAGACAACAGGAATTGCTAGGTTATAATTAGTTCAAAAATGTAATATTAAAACCCAACAAAACTATTAAGTTAATAGTTTTGTTGGGTTTTATTTTATAGTACAAGAGCATAGCCTTTGCCCTACAAATTTAAGCTACGGACGACCACAGGTCACCTCTACAAAATTCGACCTCGTGGGTAGAAATTTTCTCATTTCACAACGTAAAAACGCGGGAATGGATGCAACGTCACGTTGCCGTGTGTGCCAAAGCGTTACGCTTGCCGCTAGTAGGCTCTTACTTCGAAAATTCTTGCCGACTTGTCACCATATGTGGCTGTAACAGTAATTTTTATTCCATCGCATAGGATTTTCTCAGGGAATTTGTGAATATTATGCCTTAAAATATTGTCATTACATTGGCTCACTTTTTCCCATTCACCATTTACTAAAACTGAAATAAAATAATCTTTCACAAGACGTCTTGCAATTGGTAACCTTTGATAAGAAAATGTTGGATTGTTTAAGTCAGAGTCAAAGGTAATCCGCACTTCTGAGATTTCTTGTGGTTTATCCCAATTTAAGTATAAAGACTGGGGAAGTTCCATAGTTTCGTCCGAAACATAGGAATATTCACTAGGGCTAACCATTCTATTATAGCCATTTATAACGTTTTCAGGGGAACAATTCGCTTTGTCAAAAATATCGTTATAAAGATTAAAACAATAGGAATTTCGTGTGTCAGTGTGCCATCTTGTTTCACTTAAGGGATAGGCGCGAACTTTTTGGAAGCTTGAAAGTAAAAATTCCTTTAGGAAAACACCTTCACACTTTGAAATTTTCAAGCCAACCAAACGTTTGCGGTGCTCTGCATCGGTGTCATCTGGTAAATTGTCATAATCATCGTTAAACTTAAATGGAAAAGTGAAATTTCCGTCAAATTCTTTTGGAATGGTTACAGTTAATTCCTCAAAAGTACTTTGTTTTTCCAAGTTTTTATGATTAAATGCAATAAAAACAGTTGCAGTAAGAGTTTTGTCCTCACCGCTTTCATTTTTGAAATAAACCTCGCACATATTAGGCTTTTCCTCACGCAAAGGCATTGCAATCATCACAGGGTTTGTAAGCTCTTTTAAATCGCCTTCAACACCTTTTTTTGTGTTGTAGATGTCAGTTTTTGAAACACTATCAGCGGTGATTTTTGCAAATCGTGCCTTGTCATTTTTATCATCATTTTTTATTGTTGGAATAAACATATCGTCTTTAAGTAAAAGTTGTTGTAAATCTTTTATGTAGTCTGTATATATGTCCCTTGGCGAAATGTTTTTTTCAAGGCACATACTTACTGCTGTACCTACAACTTGCCCAAGAGTAGCAAGTGTATTTTGTACACGAACTGAACCTAAACCTAGATGACTAACGGAAATACAACGCCCAGCCATAAACAAATTATTGATATTTTTTGAATATAATACTCGGTAGGGAACAGTTGTAAGAGGAATTCTCATAGCCGCGTCGAAAGGGCCTTCTGCACCAGAATACAGCCCTTTTGGGTGGTGAATGTCAAGCATCCAACCGCAATATGAAACAGCATCGTCAAAAACTCGACCAATCTCACAATCGTTTTGTGTCATCACATAATCGCCCATTATACGCCTTGTTTCGCGTTTTGCATTGTATTTTGCAAATCCTACAAGCTTGTAATTTTTCACTACATCACGGCGTTCGTAGTAATTTTTTAACCAGTGAAAATATCCTAAATTCAGTCTTAAAAGTTCGTCACGAATTTCTTCCTCATGCCACAAATCGTCCATATTATTAGGGTTTTCTACCCACCACTCGCTTATATTCAAAGTTTGTGGAGTTCGATAAATATTCTCTGGTAATTTTACTGCCCATTCGGGAGCTGTAAATGGGTAAGGTTCGCCAACGTCCTCTGCTAAATAGCCTAGGGTGTTGCGTTTTTCGTCCAAAATCCCAGCTAAACAGCCACTCATACTGTTATTATCCGGTTGTTCGGGAGCAAATTTTTCTCCATATTGCCACTTTGCTTCTCGTCCGAGGCGATATTTTGCACCACTATAATAAGCCAGCCACCCATCACCTGTACAATCGGCAAAATATTTTGCGGAAAATTCAAAGTATTCTCCAGTGTTTGTATTTACTGATTTAACTTTTTTTATTACATCATCTTCTGTATAAGCGTCGATAACAAAGTTGTTATAGTAAATTGTCAAGGTGTCTTCTTTAGCACAAATTTCTTTCATTGCTTGTTCCCAAGAAGTGATTTTTTGCTCACGAATTCGGTGGATTTCTTCAGCAATTCCACCCTCACGCATAAATGGAAAATTTGAGGAAGCTCCGTCAAAGCCAACAAAACCTTCTTCGCTTCCATTTCCGCCAAGTCCAGGGCGAGAGTGTACTAGTGCTACTTTCAAGCCTTTTCTAGCAGCAGCAATTGCAGCGGGAACTCCACCAGGACCACCACCACAAACAACTAAGTCAAAATCTCCAACAAAAGTTGGTTCTAATTTTTGTCCACGGATTTTAGCACGTTGTAAGAGCATTCTATCAACAGGTTGTTCAGGCATAAAATCCATATCATTTGTAATTATCACTGAGGAAAAACGTCCAAAATAACCGCTTAAATCCTCGATTTTTATTGTATGTTCGCCTTTTTCAAGCATTATGTCTCCACCAACTTCAAAGTGCCAGTCAGAAATTGGTAACATTCCCATTTCTTTTTTTAGATATTTTTCGTCAACGAGCAAAGCCAATCTCCCCGGTGAACCTTGTCTATACCAGTTTTTCACTCTAAGCCAAATTCTGTACATACCCTTTTCTTCGACAGAAAAAGTTGTAGAAGCAGATTCCACAGGAACTCCAGGAGTTCCGCAAGAGAACAAATAACCTTGCCCCATTTCACGCACAAACTGAGTTTCTTTAGTAAATCCTCCGTAATTTTCAAATTCCAATGAGTCAATCCATTTTATCATAAACTTTTGCTCTCCTTATACTTTTTTGAAAATTATAGCACAGAAATGAAATAAAACAAATGCTTTTTCGGCTAGAAAAATGACGTTTTTGGCTAAATTTTGAAAATACTAAACAATTCCAAGGGCGAATTGAACAGTAATAGCTACAATTACAACTAAAGCTGATATAATAAACCCGTGAATCATAGGGCGAAGTCCAGCTTTTTGCATATGTTTTACATCAGTTTTAAGTCCAATTGCTGCAAGGGACATTACCATTAAAAACTTGCTCACTTCTTTGAGAAAATTTGAAACTTCTACAGGGAGAACGCCTAAGCTGTTTATAGCTGCAAGTCCCAAGAAACCGAGGATAAACCAAGGAATAACTGACATAATGTTAACCTTTTTGCTTACTTTTTCAGTTGAATTTTCATTTAATTTTGCAAGCTCTTTTTTCTTAACATGAATTCCTATAGCTGCAAAAACTAATACTGTAGGGATTATTGAAAGTGTTCTAGTGAGTTTTACCATAGTAGCATAATCCCCAGCAGCTTCACTGAAAGCATAACCCGCCGCTACAACACTAGAAGTGTCGTTTACAGCAGTTCCAGCCCATAATCCGTAAGCCATATCTGTAAGACCTAGCATTTGACCCATAATTGGGAAAATCAAAATCATAATCATATCAAAAATGAAAGTTGCTGACATACCAAAAGCAATATCGGTGTCGTCAGCGTCGATAACAGGGGCAATTGCCGCAATTGCAGAACCACCACAAATTCCTGTTCCAGCCGAAATCAAATTAGAAACTTTCCAGTTTAGTCCAAGTGCTTTTCCAGTAAAAAAACCTATACCAAAACAAGTGGCAAGGGTGAAAAGCATTACTATTAATGAGTTTTTTCCAACATCAATAATTGTTTCAACGCTTAAAGAAGCACCGAGCAAGATAATTGCAACTCGCAATAATTTTTTTGATGTAAAGTTAAGTCCTCCTTGCATAGAAGCTGCTGGTTTTTTGAAATAATTTATCCCCATTCCAATAAAAAGTGCGATTACAGATGCACCGATTATGTGGATGGGAAGAAAATGTTCAATGACTTTTGCTATAACTGCAATTAAAGTTGCGAGTAGAATTCCTGGTATAATTTTTTTCATTTGATGTACTCCTTAAAATTTGATAAATTTACATATTGATTTTACCATATTTTTATGATAAAATAAAGTAATTATAATTTATTGATTGATAAATTATTTTTATTGGTAGAAAGGTTGTGTAATTTATGGTGGATTATAAAATCTATACATTTTTAGAACTGTGTAAAAATATGAATTATCGGGTTACTTCCGAAGTGTTAAATATGTCACAACCGGCGGTGACAAATCATATTAAACAGCTTGAGGAAGATTATGGTTGTAAACTTTTTATATATAAAAATCGAACATTATACAAAACAAAAGAGGCGGATATTTTAGAGAATTATGCTCGTTCCGCTGATTATAGTATGCAAAAGTTATTGAACGAACTAAAATTTCAAGAAAAGCCTACATTGAAAATAGGCGCTACAAAAACTATTGGTGAGTATATAATCAATAATCAAATTTCGAATTTGCTTTCAAAAGTAGATTTAGACTTAACTTATATTGTGGACAATACTCAAATTTTGCTAAAAAAATTGCAAAAAGGTGATTTGGATTTTATTTTTGTTGAAGGTTTTATAAATAAAGAAGATTACGAATATTTTACTTATAAGCAAGAAAAATTAGTTGGAATTTGTGCAGAAAATCATCGTTTTGCAAACAAAGAACTTGATATAGAAGAAATTTTCTCAAATAGACTAATTTTAAGGGAAGAAGGCTCAGGCACAAGGGAAGCTTTTGAGCGAATTTTAAAGGATTTTAATCTTACAATAAATAGTTTTTCCAACAAAATTGCAACCAATTCATTTAAAACAATAACTGAACTGGTTGCAAAAGATTTTGGAATTTCATTTGTTTATCAGTCGGTAGCGGAGTGTAGTGAGAATATTGCTAAATTCAAAATTAAAAACAGCAATAGTTGGCACGAATTTACTTGTATTCATTTGAAAAATACGCCTAATCCTGCATTTATAGAATATTTTATTGAGTAGTAATTCTATATTTTCCTGTTTTCGCTGGGTTAAACTTATAAGGGTAACTTCTCTACACCTGTTACAAATTACTTGTTTTCTTCAGCTTTTTTCTCAGCCTCAAGTCTTTGACATGAGGTCAATGGATAGTCTTTGCTTGCACCATGAGCTGCTTGACATGCTGCACAATTTCCGTGACGTGGACAAGTAACGTTCTTACATACACAATTTTCATTTTTCATAATTATGACCATTCCTTTCTTGAGCAAATATAAGTATTGCATAAATTTGCTTTTTGTATATAAATTATAGCATTAAAAACTTATTATTTCAAGTAATTAATATTAATTTTTAATTAATTGGCGGTTAAATATCACAATAAATTTTATTATGATAGCTGAAATAGTAGTATTTTAGATGATTTTTTTGAAATTTGCAATTTAAACTTGAAAAAAATGCGGAAATGTGTTAGTATAGTAAGATATTGAAATTGATAAAAATATAAAAAGGAATGGTTATATATGAACTTTAATACTTTTTCACAAATAAATACAAACGATGTT
>CAYJLB010000003.1:5117-16671 GCA_964370845.1 uncultured Oscillospiraceae bacterium | reverse complement strand
TGTTTTAAATGCTTTGAAAAATAATGTTACACCACTTTATTTTTACGACGAAAATCATATTATAAATAGATGTAAAATCCTTAAATCTATGCCAAATGCTTTTGGTTTAGATGTAAGATTTGCTATGAAAGCTAACAGCACTAAGGCTATTTTAAAGGTTATTGAGGGTCAAGGTTTGAATTTTGACGCTAGTTCTTTGAATGAAGTTAGACGTGCGAAACTTGCTGGGATTGAATTGAGCAAAGTTATTTTAACAACTCAAGAAAATCCTATTAATAATGATAGAAAAGACCTTGAAACTTTGATTTTAGAAGGGTTAAAGTACAATGTTTGTTCCCTTTTACAATACGAGAATATTAGGGAATTTGCTATTAAAAACAACATCAAACTTTCGGTTAGAATTCACCCTGGGGTTGGTGCGGGTGAAAGTGCTACTCGAAATACAGGGGACAACTACTCTTGTTTTGGTGTGCATTTGACTAATTTGCCAGCCTTAATTGAAAAAGCTAAAACTGATGGAGTGATTTTTGATCAAGTTCATGTTCACATTGGTTCGGGTGGTGACCCTATTAAATGGCGTGAAAATATTGATTTAGAACTTTCTATTATTGATAAATATTTTGATAAAAACATTGTTCGTGCTAGTTTTGGTGGCGGACTTAAAGATGCTAGAATGCCTGATGAAATTATGGCTGATGTTGAAGATTTAGGGCAATATGCTAAAGAAAAAATCGCTGAATTTTATGAGAAAACAGGGATTAAACTTAAAATGGAAATTGAGCCTGGTACGTTTATTGTTGCAAATTCTGGTTATTGCGTAACGACTGTAATTGACAAAAAACAAACTGGTCCTGACGGATTAAACTTTATACTTTTAGACGGCGGTATGGAGGTTAATACTAGACCTTTATTATATGGCTCAAGACATCCATTCTACATAATTTCAAAGGCTGGGGAACTTCTTTCTAGTGAATTTACTGCTGAAAAAGCTAATCCTTATGAAGCTGTAGTTGTTGGAAGATGTTGCGAAAGTGGAGATTCACAGTGCCTTGACGAAAGCGACAATCCTATCCCAAGATTAATGGCAGAGCCTAGCGTTGGAGATTATTTTGTAATTGGTGGAACTGGAGCTTATTGCTCCACAATGACACCATTTAATTACAACTCTCACCAACAAATTGCTGAAGTATTGATAAAAGAAGATAAAACTGCTGTACAAATTAGAAATAGACAATCTTTAGAGCAAATTGTACAAAATGAAATCTAAATAATTAACAAATAGGTGTAACGAAATTTTTGGTTTTGTTACACCCGTTTTTTATGCATTTTCTGATTTTGAAGAAATTATATTTGGTAAAGAACTGTTTTAATCCTTTGCTTAATCCCCAAAATTCTTTAAAAACAATTGGTTTAGTAATTTCAATCATATTGTCATTAATTTCATAATATATTCTAAAAAATAAATTAAAAAAATTTGATATAACCTATTGACATTTTGAAGAATATGGAATATAATAAACGTATTGAATATTTTTGATATATCGAATTTGCCATCTGTGTGAGATGGTTTTTATTTGAAACAACATATTGAAAAAAGTTGAAATGAAAAGGGGTTTATACACAATGAAAGAGAAAAAAGCACAAGGAATAGGCTTTTTTGAAAAATACTTAACTGTATGGGTTGTAATTTGTATGGTGGTTGGTGTTTTGGTTGGGAATTTTTTACCACAAGTTCCTGAATTTTTGAATAGGTTTGAATACGCAAACGTTTCTATTCCAATCGCTATTTTAATTTGGCTTATGATTTATCCGATGATGTTAAAAGTTGACTTCCAAAGCATTAAAAATGTCGGGAAAAATCCAAAAGGGTTATTTTTAACGTGGGTTACAAACTGGTTAATTAAACCTTTTACAATGTTTGGGATTGCTTATGTGTTCTTTTTTGTAATATTTAAAGGATTCATTACTCCTGACCTTGCTACCGATTATTTGGCGGGAGCGGTTTTACTTGGTGCTGCACCTTGTACTGCAATGGTTTTTGTTTGGAGCCATTTAACTAAAGGAAATCCAGCCTACACAGTTGTTCAAGTTGCAACAAATGACCTTATTATTTTAATTGCATTTACTCCAATAGTTGCTTTACTTCTTGGCGTGAGCGGAATTTCAGTGCCTTGGGACACATTAATTTTGTCAGTAGTATTATTCGTTGTTATTCCACTAGTTGGGGGAATTTTAACAAGAACATTAATTACTAAAAAGCATGGTGTTGAATATTTGGAAAAGAAATTTATCCCTAAATTCAACAACACTACAATAATTGGGTTATTACTTACTTTAACTTTAATTTTCTCTTTCCAAGGGAACGTTATTATTGAAAACCCAACTCATATTTTAATGATTGCTTTGCCTTTAATTTTACAAACATTTTTAATTTTCTTTATTGCTTATTTGGGAGCAAAAATGTTAAAATTAAAGCATGATGTTGCTGCTCCTGCGGGAATGATTGGTGCTTCTAACTTTTTTGAATTAGCAGTAGCTGTTGCAATTGCTCTATTTGGTACAGACAGCCCTGTAGCACTTGCTACAATTGTTGGTGTTTTAGTTGAAGTTCCTGTAATGTTAATTTTGGTTAATATTGCAAACAAGACAAAACACTGGTTTAATAAACACTAAAATATTGTTTACTTTTGAAAGGAATGGGAAAATAAAATGAGTCAAACTTGGTATCCTGTAATTGATTACGACAAATGTGTCGGTTGTATGGTTTGTAATGATATGTGCAAACACGGAGTTTATAAGCCTGATGAAGCGGGCGAAAAGCCTAAGGTTGTCTATGGAAATGGTTGTGTTCACGGTTGTCACGGGTGTGAGAAAAAATGTCCAGCTGAGGCAATTCACTATCACGGAGATGACGGAACTTTAGATCTTGATTACGATTTTGAAAGCTATAAACCTGAAATTAAGTGCGAAGGAAAACCGAAAGTTGCTTTCGTTTGTAACCATAATTCTTGTAGAAGTCAAATTGCTGAAGCTCTTGGAAAAATGCTTGGAAGTGACGTTTTTGACAGTTATTCAGCTGGTACGATTATAAAAAATCAAATCAATCAAGATGCTGTTAGAATTATGAAAGAAGTTTATGACATTGATATGGAAGAAACTCAATTTAATAAAACAGTTGATGATATTCCAGCTCCTGATGTAGTAATTTTTATGGGATGTAATGTAAGTTGTCCAAATGTACCATGTCAATATGCTGAAAACTGGGGACTTGATGACCCTAGCGGCAAAGAGGACGAAGCGTTTAAATACACAATTAAGGTTATTCACGAACAAATGTTAAAATTAAAAGAAAAACTAAAATAATAAAGCAAATTAAAAGAGGGTGTAATGAAACACTCTCTTTTTTGTTTTTCTATCGGGCAAGTCAAGCCTAGTCCCTGTTATAAAATTCGACTGCGCAGAAAAAAGTATATCATTTCCCTTTGGTTGGTGCGGGTGTGGAGGCAACGTCATGTTGCGTGTTGGTTTTGTGAAAATTTTGAAGAATTTCTGAAATAAAGAAAACTTTAACTTTTTTTAAGGTTATTTTAAGAAATGTCCGCTATAATCTAAAACATAGAGAAAACTTGCTCAAAGTTTTTACAAATTTTATGTTTTGAAAGGAATGGACATTTATGAATAAGGCGAAAGAAAATAAAAATCTGCAAGCAATGGGGGAAGAGGACAACGACTTCCTAAAAGAACTTAACAAAAGGGCTAAAAAAAGAAAGAAAATGAGAGTTATTATTCTTACCGCTCTTTTAGTTGCAGGAATTGGTACAGGTTCATTTATATACCTTAACCAAAATGTTTTAGTGGAAGCTTCTAATGAAATTATTTACAGAGAAAATGCTGTTACTCAAGGCGATATCGTTGTAGGTTTTGAAGAAAGTTCTTCAATTTCACTATCAAAAGAAATTTCTACACTTCCATTTTCAGTGACAATTGATGAGATTTTAGTTACTTCTGGGCAATCTGTTGAAGTAGGTGATCCACTTTATAAATTTGATACAGCGGGCGCTAGTGAGTACTTAGACGAGTATGTTGAACAGCTTGAGGAACAACAACTTGCTATTAATAAAGAAATGGTAAGTATGGAAAGTGAACTTGAAAATGCTAAACTTGAACTAGAAAGTGCACTTTTTGAAAATGAAAACGCCGACGCAAACTTAAATATCACTTTTGAAGAAAATGCTAACACAATGGCTGAACTTGAAGAAAAATTAGCTGACACTTATGAGGAAATTGCTGAACTTGAAGAAAAAGCTAAAACTATTGACGGGGATTATGATGATATTCTAAAAGTTGAGGAAGAAATTGAATATTTGCAAGATAGGATTGATTATTATACTGAATTGAAAAATGAATCACAAGAGCTTGCAAATGATAAGCAAGCAGATATAAACGAACTAACTACTGCTGATAAAACTATGGACGTGTCTGCTCTTGAAGATACCTTAGATGATTACAATAGAGAAGTGGAAGCTTATGAAGATACTATTGAAAATTACACAGAAGAAAAAGATGATGAAAATGATATATTAGCTGAGTTAAACGAAGAATTTAAAGAAAATTATGATCTTTATGAAAACAGCGAGGAAATATTAGAGGATATTGAAGCTTTAAAAGAAGAAATTGAAACTATCGAATTCGATATAGAAAAAACTTCTTTAAGTCAAGTTGAAAGCGAATACAAAGCTAACGAAGATTATCAAACTACTCTTTCAGAGGGTGAACTTGCACAGGCAAATTACGATTTAACTTACCAAAGTTTAGTAAATGACCTTGAAAAACTACAAGAAGAATATGACGAAATTTACGAGGAATATGAGGAACTTAAAACTTCTATCAGCGAGGACGGAATGGTTTATGCAGAGGTTTCTGGGTTAGTTTCTTCAATCTCCGCTACTGCTGGTGAGGAAGTTGTAGCTAGTGCTCAAACAGGGGAAGCTTCTGTACTTACAATCACAACATACGGTGAAGTTACTATTCCAATCACTGTTTCAGAAGAAGATATTCTAGACGTTTATGTTGGTCAAGACGCAAATATTGTAATTAGTGCTTACGAAGACGAAACTTTTGCTGGATATGTTGAATCAATTGAAGTTGAGGGTGCAAGAGTTGGTGCTGCTTCAGTTAGTTACACTGTAAACGTTAAAATGACTGGCGAAAATACATTGCCTTTATTAGAAGGAATGTCCGCAGATGTTACCGTTGTAACTGCACAAGCACAAGATGTAATTTATGTTGAAAATTCAGCACTTGAATCAATTGACGGAAAAAATTATGTAAATATAAAAGGCGCTGACGGGCTTCCAGTTTTAACAGAGGTGCAAACTGGCTTTACAGACGGACGTTACACAGAAATTAAGAGCGGTTTAACTCTTGAAGATACAATCTTAGTTGAAAGTGCAATGGGAGCAACTTCATCTTCACAAAGCGGTGGAATGGATATGGGTAGTTTTAATATGGATGACTTAGATATGAGTGCTGTGGAAGATATGATGGGTCAAATGGGTCAACGTGGACAAAAATAATTAAGGAGGTAATTTACTAATGCGAATAGCTGAAATTTTTAGGATTGTGTTTATAAACATAGCCCAAAATAAGTTGAAAATGTTTCTTACCTCTCTTGGAATAATCGTTGGTGCGGCGACAATTGTTCTTGTTATTGCAATAGGAAACGGAGGGCAAGCCGATGTTGCTGACCAATTCAAAAACCTTAATGCTGGTGCAATTGAAGTTACTTCGGGAAGTTCGAGCCTAGATATGGGTGCCATGATGGGCGGTATGGGTGATATGGGTGCAATGCTTGGTGATATAATGGGCGGCGGTGGAATGCCTAGCGGTGGTTCATCAGGCGGAGGTTCATCAATGTCATCTATGCGAGATAGTATGATGGGCGCCATGGCTGGAGGCGGTGGAGGATTTTCCTCTATGGCAGCCTTAGAGGGTGAAACCCTTACACAAGAAGATGTTGATGATTTAGTTGAATATATTCCAGACATTGATCAAATTGCCTTAATCCAAACGGGAGAAAGCTCAATTTTTGCCGGAACTTACATTGAAGAAGAACAAACTGAAACTATAGTGGGAGTTCCTGAAGTTTACTCAGAAATTACAAATTTAGAGGCAGCATACGGAAGTTTCATCACTGATGATAACAATGAAAATTTAGATTATGTTGCTGTTTTAGGGAGCACGTTGGCTACTGAATTATTCGGTCATCCTTCCCTTGCTGTAAATGATTACATTGAAATTGACGGAAAAAACTACTTAATTACAGGCGTTTTAGAGGAAATGGGTACAGTTTCGTCAGGTATAAGTCCTGATGAAGCGGTTTATGTTCCTTACACAGTGTCACAAAAATACATTTTAGGTGATTCTGTAAATCCACAAATTTCTTTGGTAGCAAATGATGTGGAAAATGTACCACAAATTATGGCTGACATTGAAATAATCTTGTCGGAAAATTATCCTAATTCATCTTTTACAGTTTCTGACGCGGGTTCAGCAATGGACGCTGCTTCACAATCTGCTGACACATTATCACTTTTACTTTTAGCGGTTGCTGCAATAGTATTTGTGGTTGGCGGAATTGGAATTATGAATGTTTTATTTGTTTCAGTTAAAGAGAGAACTGCTGAAATAGGTATTCTTAAAGCAATCGGTTGTTCAAAAGGCAATATTTTAGTAGAGTTTTTGCTTGAGGCAATGTTAATAAGTGTTATTGGTGGAATTGTGGGAGTAGGTTTAAGTTTTGCAGTTACTCCTTTAGTTGAAATGGCTGGAGTTAGAGCAATTTTATCCTTTGATGGTGCAATTTTAGCTTTAGGCTTTGCAATTATAACAGGAACAGTTTTCGGATTTTACCCAGCATACAAAGCATCAAAATTAGTTCCAATCGAAGCCTTGGCAATGTAACTACAGCTGTTATTTCCCTCGTTTTTCATTACAAAAAAAGAAAATATACACTTAAACTATAGAGGCAAGGCTTACCTTGCCCGAAAAAATAACAAAAGAACAAAAGAAAAAGGAGTTATACAAATGACTAAAAATAGAAAAAAATTAATTTTAACAGCGATAACAATGACAATGATGGCGACTTTGCTATCAGCTTGCTCGGGAGAAAGCAGTGACGCAGCACAACCAGTTTCAACTACTGCACAAGCCAATACTGAAGCAGTTGAAACAACAGAAGTTGTTGAAGAAGTTGAAGTTGTAAGCACTGTTTATGGTGAAGTTAAATCTATCGGCGGAAATATGGTAACTCTTGAATTAGGAGAATTGCCTGAAGAAATAAAGGCGATTGTTGAGGGAATGGGCGACTTGAACCTTAGTGAAATGATGGGTGGAATGGCTGAAATGGGCGGAAATCGTGGTGAAATGGGTCAAGGTACAGGAGATGGAACTGGTGAAAGACCTAGCCTTGAAACTGACGAAAACGGAGAAACTATTATCCCTGAAGGAGCGGGTGAAAATGGAGAAAATGCTGGAAATTCACAAAGACCTTCTGTTGAAACGGACGAAAATGGAGATTTTGTAATGCCTGAGGGTATGGAGCGTCCTACTTTAGAAACTGACGAAAATGGTGAAATGGTAATTCCTGAGGAATTTGAAGGAATGCTTGGCGATATGTCGGAAGAAGATATGGAAAATTTAAAAGAAGGTATGGCTGGAATGATGGGCGGTATGTCAGGAACGGGTGGAATGAGCGGTTTAAGCGGACTTTCTGACATTGAGCTTGAAATGACTGGTGAAAATGAAAGTTATTTAATTCCTACTGAATTAAAAGTTGGTTTTTCTGATTATACATCAATCGAAAAGGGACAAATTTTATCCCTTGGACTAGACGAAAATGGTGAAGTTGTTACCGCAACTATCCTAACAAGATAATTCTTTACGAAAGGAATGGGTATTATTATGACAGATGTTATTGAAATAAAAAATGTTAAAAAAAGATTTAAAATGGGAGATGAAACTCTTGAGGTTTTAAAGGGTGTTTCTCTAAATGTGAAGAAGAATGACTTCATCGCAATTTTAGGTCCGTCGGGAAGTGGAAAGTCTACTTTGATGAATATTATCGGTTGTATGGATAAGTTCCAAGATGGAGAATACAATCTTATGGGTGTGCCGATTAAGAAAATGAATGATGATAATTTAACTTTGATAAGAAATAAATATATCGGGTTTATTTTCCAAAAATATCATCTAATTCCAAAATATACAGTTATTCAAAATGTTATGATGCCACTTTTAGTAAGAGGAATGTCCCATGATAAGGCTATGGAAATTGCATATAAACAGCTTAAACTGCTTGAAATGGAAAATCGTTTGTTCCATAAACCAAGTGAGCTTTCAGGTGGTCAGCAACAACGTGTTGCCATTGCAAGGGCATTGATTGGGCAACCAAAATTACTTCTTGCTGACGAACCGACAGGTGCTTTAGATGCAAAAACTGGTGCTGAAGTATTAAAGTTGTTTCATCAGTTGAACGAAATGGGTCATACTATTGTTATGATTACGCATGACCTTGAAGTTGCAAAACACGCAAAGAAAATTGTTAGAATTATTGATGGTAATTTATACCAAGATGATATGGAAGAAGAAATCCCACAAGCGGGTTAACAACTCCACTAACAAGGAACATTGAGAATATTTTAAGGGCGGAAGTTAGTTCCGTCCTTTTTTATAATTTGAAACCGTGTAACGTTACACGATGTATGGTTATTTAATCTTAACTTTTGTATTTTTTGTCAAAAAAGTACATTTTAACGAATTAATGTCTAGTTTTAATAATTAACACAAAAATTATCTTTATTATTTGTGCAAAATTTACCTTGAAATTTTGGCTAAAAATAGTGTATTATTAACTTAATGTGTAATGTAACGTTACATAGTTAAAAAGTACAAATATATTTTGCTAAAAATTACTAATTAAAAAGTTGATTTTATTTGATTAATTTGAATTAATGGTTCAATTTTGGTAAAATATAAAAAGAATGATAAAATAACTTGTGAAAGGATTGTATATTATTATGGAAATGAAAATTAAAAGTGTTTTAGGCAAAAATATCAAAGATGCTACTAATGAAGAAATTTATTTCGCTCTTTTGAAAATTGTTAAAGAAATGGGCGAAGCTAAAAGTGTTAAGAAAGAGGGGAGAAAGGTTTATTATTTCTCTGCTGAATTCTTAATCGGTAAACTGCTTTCAAATAATCTAATTAACCTTGGAATATTTGATGAAATTAATGAAGTTTTAGCTGCTAATGATAAAAAATTAACTGAAATTGAAGAAGTTGAAAATGAACCTTCACTTGGAAATGGCGGTCTAGGTAGACTTGCAGCTTGTTTCCTTGACTCAATCGCTAACCTAAACCTAAACGGTGACGGTGTTGGCTTAAACTATCACTTTGGTTTGTTTAAACAACAATTTGTTGACAACAAACAAAACGAACTTCCAAACCCTTGGATTGAAAAAGAAAGCGTTTTAATCCCTACTGACTTCACTTGTGATGTTAAGTTTAAAGACTTTTCTGTTAAAGCGAAATTATATGACATTGACGTTTTCGGAAGCGACAAAATTGCTAATAAATTACACCTTTTCGACGTTGAATCCCTTGACGAAAGCATTGTTGAAGGTGGAATTACTTTCGATAAAACTGAAATTGAAAAAAATCTTACTCTATTTTTATACCCAGATGACAGCGACAAAAATGGTCACTTACTAAGAATTTATCAACAATATTTCATGGTAAGCTGTGGTGCAAGACTTATCCTTAAAGAAATGGAAGAAAAAGGACAAGACTTTAGAAAAATGTCAGAGTATGTTGTTATTCAAATTAACGATACTCACCCATCAATGGTTATCCCTGAAATGATTAGACTTTTAGTGGAAAAAGGCATGACTATGGACGATGCTATCGAACAAGTAGCTAAAACTTGTGCTTATACAAACCATACTATTTTGGCGGAAGCATTGGAAAAATGGCCTCTTGCTTATCTAGAAGAAGTAACACCTGCTATTGTTCCAATTATTAAATATTTGGACGAAAAAGCAAGCGCTAAATATTCTGATGAAGAAGTGAAAATCATTGACGAAGATGACCGTGTTCATATGGCAAGAATGGATATGCACTATGGTTTCAGCATTAATGGTGTTGCTCACTTGCATACTGAAATTTTAAAAAGCTCCGAGCTTGCTCCTTTCTATGCGATTTATCCTGAAAAATTCAACAACAAAACTAATGGTATCACTTTCAGAAGATGGCTTAAACACTGTAACACTAGCTATGCTAAATGGATTGAAGAAAAATTAGGTGCTGAAGCGAAAACTATCTACTCTACTAACCCTGAGTTGCTTGAAAAATTAATGCCTCTTGCTGATGACAAAACTGCTCAAGATGAAGTTTTAGCTATTAAAACTGAAAATAAAGTTGCATTAAAAGAATATATTAAGAAAAATTACAATATCGAAGTTGATGAAAATTCAATTTTTGACATTCAAATCAAACGTCTACATGAGTACAAACGTCAACAAATGAACGTTTTATACTTAATCCATAAATACCTTGAAATCAAGGCTGGGAAACTTCCAGCTAGACCGATTACAGCGATTTTTGGTGCAAAAGCTGCTCCTGCTTACACAATTGCAAAGGATATTATCCACGCAATTTTATGTTTACAAGAATTAATTTTAGCTGATGAAACTGTTTCTAAGCATATGAAAGTTATTATGATTGAAAACTATAACGTTTCTGCTGCTGCAAAATTAATCCCAGCTTGTGACGTTTCTGAACAAATTTCTCTTGCTTCAAAAGAGGCTTCAGGTACTGGTAATATGAAATTTATGCTAAATGGTGCAATTACACTTGGTACACTTGATGGTGCTAACGTAGAAATTGCTGATTTAGTTGGAAAAGAAAATATTTACATCTTTGGTAAAAATAGTGACGAAATTATTGATTTATACGAAAATAAAGGTTACTGTGCGAAAGATTACTATGTAAATGATGAGCATATTAGAGAGCTTATTAACTTCTTAATTACTCCTGAAATGATGAAACTTGGTGACGCACAAATGTTACTTCGTTTCCATGCGGAGTTAATTCAAAAAGACTGGTTTATGACTTTAATCGACCTTAATGATTATATTAAAGTTAAAGATGCTTGTTATGCTGATTACGAAAACAGAAATGAATGGGCTAAAAAGATGATTATGAACACTGCTAAGGCTGGCTTCTTCTCATCTGATAGAACTATTAGCCAATACAACACTGATATTTGGAAATTAGTTTAATCAACGATTAAATTAACGTCAATTATGTGTTATTGACAGTTAAAAAGAATAAAATTGAACCCATAATAAACTGTAGATTTGGTAGTTTATTATGGGTTTTTGTTGTTATTTTGTTGGTTTAATTTTCGGGAGGAGCAGAGCCACTCGTCTACATTTATTGTATAAAATTGAACATTATATAGCCTCGTGGGCAGAGATTTTCTCATTTCACAACG
>CAYJLB010000003.1:0-5017 GCA_964370845.1 uncultured Oscillospiraceae bacterium | reverse complement strand
CACGTTGCCTAGTTGTAGTTGACGTAGACCATTTTCTTTTGTAAATAACCCTCTAAACCGTGCTTTCCGTCTTCACCGCCTAAACCACTTTTCTTGTAACCATTGTGGAAACCATTGATTAATTCGCCATTTTCACGATTTATGTATAACTCTCCAAACTCAAGCTCTCTTGTTGCTCTCATGATTTTCTTTGAGCTGTCAGAGAATAAATATGCTGATAAACCAAATTCACAATCATTTGCATATTCAATAGCCTGTTCGAAAGAGTCAACTTTCATCATTGCAACCATTGGACCAAAAATTTCTTCTTGCATCAAAATATTTTTGTTGTCATAAACTTCAAGAATTGTTGGGTAAAACCAGTTTCCAGCCTCTGTTGGTAGAACTTCTGGAGTCATATCAAGTAGGATTTTTCCGCCTTGTGCAAGACAAGTTTCTTTCATTTCGTGGAGCTTTTTAACCTCATTAGCGGAAACTTTTGGTCCCATTGTAGTTTTGTCTTCAATTGGATTTCCTACAACTATTTCCTTAACATGGGATAGGAATTTAGCTTTAAATTCTTCATAAACGTCTTTGTGAACGTACATTCTTTCGTTGCAAGTGCAAATTTGACCACAGTTTGTAAATCTTGAAATTACTGCACATTTTGCTGCTTTGTCAATATCTGCATCGTTCATTACTATAAAGGGAGCTTTTCCACCTAGTTCCAAATGAACGTCTACTACATTTTCAGCTGCAGCCTTAAAAACTTCAATTCCAGCTCCTGTAGAACCTGTTAAAGTTACAAGCTGAGTTATTTCATTTCTTACTAATGCGTCGCCACACTCACGCCCGGAGCCTGTTACGAAGTTCAAAACTCCCTTTGGTAAAGAACTTTTTTCAGCTACTAATTCTGCAAAACGCATTACAGTAAGCGGAGTTTCTGATGGTGGCTTGATTACCATTGTGTTACCACAAACTAAAGCGTTTCCAATTTTTCTTGTGGAAAGTGCAAGAGGGAAGTTCCAAGCAACAATTCCTACAACAACTCCATACGGAACTCTTGTGATAAAGCCGTGCTCATTTTCTTTTTCAGAGGTGATAACTTCGCCCTCAACACGAGTAGCTGATTCAGCGGCATAGTTCAAAAATCTAATAGCAGCTGCTAGTTCGCCCCTTGCTTCAGAAATTATTTTTCCGTGTTCAGCAGATAGGATTTGTGCAAGTTCTTCCATACGGTCTTCCATAATGTCAGCAAGCTCGTTTATATATTCCGCCCTTTTTAAATAGGTAAGCTTTGCCCATTCTTTCCCTGCATCATAGGCGTATTTTAATGAATTCAGTGCATCTTCTTTCGAGAATTTTGGGATAGTTCCCATTAGAGCGCCGTTGTAAGAATTGAAAACTGAAATAGTTTCCTTTGAAGCAGCCTCAATCAATTTTCCATTTACTAAGCATTTTAAATTTAACATAATTTCTATCTCCTTAATTTATATACGGTTTATTAATTTATATTTAGTGTGATTTTATTATACATTATTATTATTTAAATATCAAGTATAAATTTATATTTATATTAAATTCTACATTTTGCACAGTTTTTTAAGTTGTTGATTATAGAAAACATATAAAATTATTTTAATTTATATAGGTAAAAATGTTAACTTAAAAATTCTTTGCAAAAAAACTTGATTTGTGCTATAATTATTTAAATGTGTAAATTTTGCTGAAAGGAGTGAATATTTATGAAAAAGATTGTTTTAGGCATTTTGGCTCACGTTGACTCGGGAAAAACTACCCTTGCGGAAGCTTTGCTTTTTAAATCAGGTTCAATTAAAAAGTTAGGACGTGTTGACAATAAAGACGCACTCCTTGACACTCACGAAATTGAAAAACAACGTGGAATTACCGTGTTTTCTAAACAAGCTATTTTGAACCTTGAGAACACTGAAATTTCAATTTTAGACACTCCTGGGCATATTGATTTTTCTGCCGAAATGGAGAGAACTTTGCAAGTTTTGGACTATGCAATTTTAGTTTTAAACAGTTCAAATGGTATACAAAGCCACACTACAACCCTATTGAAACTCCTTGAAAAGCACAGTATTCCAACCTTTATTTTTGCGAATAAAATGGATTTGGTGGGTACTGATAGAGAAGAAATTTTAACTGCTTTAAATAAAGAATTAACGGACAAATGTATTGATTTTTCTGCAAAAGATTTATTTGAAAAACTGTCCCTATGCAGTGAAAATTTAATGGAGAGTTATCTTGAAAATGAAAAAATTTCTACTGAGGAAATTGCTCTAGCTGTAAAAAATCGTGAAGTTTTTCCAATATTATTTGGCTCAGCTTTAAAACTTGAAGGAATAGAAAGATTAATAGAAATTATTGACCAATACACAGTAACAAAGGCTTTTTCGGCGGAGTTTCAAGGTAATTGCTTTAAGATTTCAAGGGATAATCAAGGTGTAAAACTTACCTACATAAAGGTAACTTCGGGAAGTCTTAAAGTTAAAGATACTATTGAAAATGTAAAGGGGAAGATTAATCAAATTCGTATTTATCAAGGGGAAAAGTTTACTGTTGTTAATGAAGTTTTTCAAGGAGATATTTGTGCTTTAGTAGGGCTTGAAGATTGTTATATTGGGCAAGGTTTTAATACTTTTGACCTAAAAAGTCCTGTGTTACAGCCAATTTTGACCTACAGAATTTTGCTAAATGGATACGACCCAATTAAAGCTTATGAACAGCTAAAAATTTTACAAGAGGAAGACCCTACTTTAAATATTATTTGGAACGAAAAAAATCGTACTATAAACATTCAGTTAATGGGAGAAATTCAAATTGAAATCCTCGAAACTGTGATTAAAGAACGATTTGGCATCGATTTGAAGTTTGGTCAAGGGGCAATTTTATACAAAGAAACAATATCAAATGTAGTTGAGGGAGTAGGACACTTTGAGCCTCTTAGACATTATGCAGAGGTTAGATTGCTTCTTACGCCAACGAAAGCCGGGTCGGGGCTTACTTTTTCTTCTCTTTGTGAAGTTGACACTTTAGCGCCTAGTTGGCAAAACTTGATTTTCCATTATTTAAAGGGAAAACCTCACCGTGGAGTGCTAACAGGTTCTCATATTACTGACATGAATATCTCAATTGTAAACGGACGTTCTCATAAAAAACATACCGAGGGTGGGGATTTTAGGCAAGCTACTTACAGGGCGTTGCAACAGGCTTTGCGTAAGGCGAAATCTGTCCTTTTGGAGCCTTATTATGACTTTACTGTGACCCTTCCTCTTGATAATTTAGGGCGAATTATGAATGATATTCAGAAAATGAATGGGGAGTTTTCACCCGCTGAAATTATTTCTGAAAATGCAATAATAAAAGGAAGTGCCCCTGTTTCGTTAATGCGTGATTATCCCAAAGAATTGGCTGGTTATACAAAAGGAAAAGGTGTTATTTCTTGCGAAGTTAAGGGTTATTTCCCTTGTCACAACGAAAAGGAAGTCATTGCAAATTATGGCTATGACAGCACTTTATTCCCCGACACTATTGCTGATTCAATTTTTTGTGCAAATGGAAGTGGATTTAATGTTCCGTGGACAGAAGTGGAGGATTATGCTCACACTCCAAAGTATATTCAACCTAAAAAAGAACGTGAATTTATTGTTACAAGGCATTCGCTTGACAATTTTAGGAACACTTTAGAACGCGACAAAGAACTGCTTAAAATCTTTGAAAAAACTTATGGGGAAATTAAAACTGACACTTTTCATTCTTTTAACAAAGCCCCCAAAACCGAGAGTATTGATTATGTCGGATATTTTCACAAAGAGGAATATTTGCTTATCGACGGGTACAACATAATTTTCGCTTGGGAGGAATTGAAAGAACTAGCAAAAGTTAGCATTGATGGTGCTAGGGCGAAATTAATTGACAGAATTTGCAATTATCAAGGGTTTAGGCAGATTGAAATAGTGATAGTTTTTGATGCTTACAAAGTTAAAAATGGGACAGGCTCGGTTGAAAAACACCACAATGTCAATGTTGTTTATACAAAAGAAGCTGAAACTGCTGACATTTACATTGAGAGGACTGTTAAAGAAGTGGCGAAGGAAAGGCGAGTTCGAGTTGCCACATCAGACGCATTAGAGCAGATGATTATTATAAATCGTGGAGCGAGCAAAGTTTCTGCTGAACAGTTTAAGCTTGAAGTTGAAGCTATAGAGGACGCTATAAGAGAATTTATTAATTGAGAAAGGGTTTGATTTTTAATGACAGAGTACAATGATACTATGAAAAAAATCTTGAAATACAACGATGTTTTTGTGGAGAATGAAATTTATTCTAAATATACAACTACGAAATTTCCTGAAAAAAAGCTTGCGATTTTGTCCTGTATGGACACGAGAATGACTGAACTTTTGCCCGCTGCACTTGGATTGAAAAATGGTGATGCAAAGGTAATAAAAAATGCTGGTGGATTAGTTTCCCACCCCTTTGGAAGTGTTTTTTTCAGCCTTTTAGTGGCAATTTACGAACTTGAGGTAGACACAATTTTAGTAGTTGGTCATGAAGATTGCGGAGTTTCTAACCTTGATGGAGAGGCAATTTGCAGGCGAATGATGAAAAAGGGGATTTCTCAAGAAACTTTGGACAATGTAAAAAAACAGTTCAAAGATCCAAAAGATTGGCTAACAGGGTTTGGTGATGTGCATATTTCAGTAAAAAATACTGTTGATGCTATAAAAAATCACCCTCTTATCCATAAAGGAATAGCTATTTATGGATTTGTAATGAACCCAGAAACAGGAAATTTAATTCCAAGTGAATAATAAATTGTTTAAAAAAAAGACACGCATATAAATACGGATACCCGTAAAGAAACATTCTGACCACGGGGGTCAAATTGAACTGAATACGAAAAAAAGCAATGCTGTGTGCATTGCTTTTTTTATTGTCCGTTTTTTAGTACATATAATGTGATAAAATAAAAATAAGCACTATGAATTTTTATAAGAATAACAAATCA
>CAYJLB010000002.1:49816-94818 GCA_964370845.1 uncultured Oscillospiraceae bacterium | reverse complement strand
TTTTGCGACGAAAAAAGTAGTAGAAATAAAAACTATTTTGTTTTTATTTCTACGGTCGGCAAGCGTGACGCTTGACCCATGCCCGCGTTTTTACGTTGCAAAATTGGAAAAATTCCTGCCCATGAGGTCGGATTTTATGGGTGAAGGTTTCCACGCCTTCCCGCTACCCAATAGAAATGAATTGTTGAAATTGCTATTTTTAGCATTATTTTTTAGTTAAAATTTTCTCTTCAAAAATCTATACAGACTTGAAAAAAAATGTTATAATAAAAATAATTAATAAATTTATGTAACGATACAAAAGTGCGAAAGGATGAATATCTTAATGATAAAAAATTTGTTAGTTGCTCAATCAGGAGGACCTTCTGCTGCAATAAACGCGACTCTTTGCGGAGTTATTGAAAAAGGACTTACTGACAGCCATATTGGGAAGATTTTTGGGGCAAAACACGGAATTTTAGGTGTAATTAAAGATGACCTTGTGGAACTTGACACCCTACTTTCTAGTGTTGAAAATTTGCAACTTTTATGTCAAACTCCAGCTTCTGCTCTTGGTTCTTGTCGAAAAAAATTGAAACCATTTGAAGAAGATGAGAGTGAGTACAAAGCAATAATTTCTGTCCTAAGAAAGCATAATATTGGTTATTTTATTTATATTGGCGGAAACGATTCTATGGACACTATTGCAAAATTGTCGGGTTATTGCCAAAAAAATGATATTTCCGACATAGTTTTTGTGGGTGCTCCTAAGACTATTGACAATGATTTAGCGGAAACTGACCACTGTCCTGGATTTGGGTCGGCGGCAAAATATATTGCTACTACTTTCACTGAAATTGCTTGTGATTGCAGGGTTTATGATATGCCTGCGGTTACAATTGTTGAGGTTATGGGGAGAGATGTGGGCTGGCTTACTGCGGCTTCCGCTTTGGCGAGAGTTCATGGAAATTCCGAGCCTGACTTAATTTATGTATGTGAAATTCCTTTGTCAAAGGACAAGTTTATTGCTGATGTTCGTGAAGTTTTAAAGAAAAAGCCTAACGTTGTGGTCGCAATTAGTGAGGGAATTCGTGGAATGGACGGCGAATATATCTCTAACGATATGGGTGACCGTGCAGCTGACGAGTTCGGACATAAAATTTTAGCTGGTGCGGCTAGGTATTTGGAAATTGTTGTTCGCCAAGAAATTGGTTGTAAAGTTAGAAGTATTGAACTTAACTTGATGCAAAGATGTGCTTCACATATTGCAAGTGCAGTGGATTTATACGAGTCAAGAATGCTTGGAGTTGCTGCGACTGAATTTGCTATTAAAGGCGGAAACGGGAAAATGGCAATTTTAAGGAGGAGCAATAATTCTCCTTATAGGATAGAGTTTGATTTTGCTGATATAAAAAATATTGCAAACAAGGTGAAAAAAATCCCTGTTGAGTGGATGAATGAGGAAGGAAATAACGTTACTGAGGAGTTAATGGAGTATTTGAAACCGTTAATTCAAGGCGAAGTGCCTGTTACATATCGTGATGGAGTACCACATCACATTCGCCTCTTCTAAGCGGGGCAACCCCGCTGTTATGCCCGCGTTTTTATCTTGTAAAATGGGAAAATATCTACCCACGAGGTCAAAGAAAGTAAAAATCAAAGTTTTTTACATTTTGCATTAAACAAAGAAAGCAAAAGTATAAGTTACACAAGCTAAAAGTTTAGGTCAAGCCTTTTTAAAGGCTTGCGGGTAGGAAGGGCAGAGCCCTCCTCGACCATCGCAATGGTCGAAATACTCTAATGAAAAGATTCCAGATAAAATAGCAATCGAACAAAAATAAAATAGAAAAGGACGAAACACTTATGAAAAAATTAGTTGTAATCACAGGCGCAAGTTCAGGATTTGGTAGAGAATTAGCTCTTGAATTTAACAAAGCTGGCTACCCATTATTGCTTTTGGCAAGAAGACTTGAGAAATTAGAGGAACTGGGTCTTGAAAATACAATGTGCGAAAAAGTAGATGTTACCGACCGTGAAGCTTTTGAAAAGGCAGTTAGAAAAGCTGAGGCTGTGTACGGAAAAACGGACCTTATTATAAACAATGCTGGAATTATGCTTCTTGGTTTCATTGACACTCAAGATAGCGAAGAATGGAAGAGAATGCTTGACGTAAACGTTATGGGCGTTTTACACGGTATGCAAATTGTTATGGAAGATATGAAAGAAAGACAATGTGGTACTATTATAAATATTTCTTCAATCGCTGGCGTAAAACCTGTTGGAAAGCACGCTGCTTACTGTGCTACTAAATTTGGTGTAACTGCGATTTCTGAAGTTGTTCGTGAAGAAGTTGCACCTTATAATGTGCGAGTTATGAGAATTTGTCCTGGTGCTGTTTCAACTGAATTACTAAGCCATACTACAAGCGAAAAAATTAAAGACGATTACATTGGTTGGAAAGATTCTTCTGGAGTTAATTCAATCACTGCAAATGATGTTGCAAAAACAATTAAATTTGCTTACGAATTGCCACAAGGTGTTAATCTTCGTGAAATTCAAATCACTGACACTAAACAAGATACTTAATTTTTAATAGTAAATTATTCAAAAAATAATTGCATTTTTTATGTGAGTATGTTATAATATTAGTTGAAGAAAATTATGTTTTTATTTATATTTTGAAAGGACAATAAAATATGAGATTAATTACACGTTCAGATTTTGATGGACTAGCTTGTGCTGTATTTTTGAAAGAAAAAGGAATTATCGATTCTTGGAAATTTGCTCATCCAAAAGATTTGCAAGACGGTTTAATTGAAGTAGGTCCAGACGATTGTTTGGCAAATGTTCCTTATGTTGAGGGTTGCGGACTATGGTTCGATCACCACGCAAGTGAACAAGAAAGAAACGCTTTTAAAGGCAAATATGTTGGTGACTCACGTCCTTGTGATAGTGCTGCTCACGTTATTTATGATTACTATGGTGGGGCGCAGGCTTTCCCTGGTTTTGAAGATTTGCTTGTTGCTGTTGATAAAGTTGATGCTGCAAAACTTGAAAGAGAAGAAATTTTGAACCCTACTGACTGGGTTTTACTAGGCTTTATTATGGACCCTAGAACTGGTCTTGGTAGATTTAGAGATTTTAAAATTAGTAACTACCAATTAATGGAAAAATTAATTGACTGTTGTCATAGAATGACTATTGAAGAAATTATGGCTGACCCTGATGTTAAGGAAAGAGCTGAACTTTACCACGAACAAACTGAAAAATTTGTTGAAATGGTTAAAGCTCACACAAAAGTTATTGACGAAGTAATTATTTCTGACCTTAGAGGGCTTGAAACAATTTATACTGGAAACCGTTTTATGATTTACAGTATGTATCCTGAAGCTAATATTTCAGTTTGGATTGTATCAGGACGTGGGGGACTTGGTTGTTCTGCGGCAGTTGGACACAGTGTTTTAAACAGAACTTCTAAAGTTAATGTTGGTTCATTAATGCTTAAATATGGTGGCGGTGGTCACCCTAAAGTTGGTACTTGCCAATTTGATGAGAATATGAAAGAGGAAGATTTACAAAAATTACTTGACGAAATTGTTGAGTTGAACAAGTAAATTAATACTTAAATATGTTGAATTTGATAGGGAAAATCTTTATGGTTTTTCCTATCTTTTTAGCTAGAAAATAATTTAAAGGAGTGTAAAAATTTTCTATGAATAAAAAAGATTTAGGGGATATTCGCCGAAGAATGTCTAAAGAAAAAAGTAATGCGAAGAAAATTTATGGCTGTTATGTCAATGTGAGCAAGGAAATTATTTACACAATTGAAGAAACTTTCGGCTTTATGCCCGAACTTGATGAAGAAAAATATTTTGGTTTGTTCAAAAAATCCTTATCGGGAACTCTAGGCAAAAATCTTGTTAATTTAGAATTTACAACTGCTCAAGTTGTGGATAGTGATGAGCATAGATTGCTAATGAGACTTAGAAAATCTGAACTTGAAGATGCTGAGGCGAGGGAAGAATTTTTCAAAAAAGTTATTGATTCCTTTGAAATTGAGGGAGCAAACTATGTAATTTTGCTTACCCACGAAAAATTTGATGTTATTTACAAAAGTAAAGATGATATGGCTCAAGAAGATGCTTCCGACAAGGTTTTTTCCTACATAATTTGTGCTGTTTGCCCTGTTAAAGAGGGGAAAACTGAACTTAGCTATTCCTTTGAACGAAAATTCCACGGGCTTGAAGCTAAAGAAGTGGTTGCTCCACCTGAAGTTGGGTTTATGTTCCCAGCATATGAGGAGGGTTCGGCGAATATTTATACTTCTTTGCTTTATTCAAAAAGCTCGGAACTGCCGTATTCAAGGTTTATAACTGAAATGTTTAACACGGAAATTCCAATGTCCGCAGATGAGCAAAAAGATATTTTCCACAACGTTTTAACGGAAAGTTTGGAGCAAGATTGCAACCTTGACGTGGTGCAATATGTCCACGAGCAAATCCGTGAAAAAGTTTAACAACATAAGGAAAGCAAAGACCCTGAAATCCTTGATATTTCCGTTAAAGCGGTAGGAGAAATCCTTGAAAATAGCGGGGTTGAGGAAGGAAAAGTTGAGAAATTTGTTACAAGATGTGAGGAAGAATTTGGTGAGGGAGCAAGCCTTAACCCAGTGAACATACTTGACACAAAGAAATTTGAGGTTATAACTCCTCAAGTAAAAATTTCCATTGACCCTGAATACAGCGGAATAGTGGAAACTACTGTTGTTAACGGGAAGAAATTTTTGTTAATTCCAATTGAGGACGGAATGGAAATAAACGGTTACGGCGTTCATACAAAGGTTGAAGAAACTGTATAAAAAAAAAAATAGGTGTGACAAAGCTTGAAAAAAAGTATTTTGTCATGCCTTTTTTGCTTTGTTTTGTGGCAATGTTACATTGCGTTTTTGTTAAATTTGATACAAAAATAATGAAAGTTTTACAAATGGAAAGTATTATTTTCTCTTGAAAATATGGTATAATAAGATGTAGAGTTATGTGTTTTTGGCTTTTTTGAAAGGAATGAATTTATTTTGGCATATATAAAATTTAATGATGTAAGAAAAATTTATAAAGTTGGTGAAGTGGAAATCAAAGCCGTTGATGGTGTAAATTTTGAAATAAAACAAGGAGAATTTGTTATAATCGCAGGTGCTTCGGGTGCTGGAAAAAGTACAATTTTAAACCTCCTAGGCGGAATGGATACTTGTACTTCTGGGGAAATTATTGTTGATGGAAGTCATATTGAAACTATGAATGATAAAAATTTAACACAGTACCGACGACACGATATTGGTTTTGTTTTTCAGTTTTATAATCTTGTGCAAAACTTGACTGCAAAGGAAAATATTGAACTTGCAACTCAAATATGTAAAAATCCACTTGATGTAGATAAAACTATTGACCAAGTCGGACTTAGCGAGCGTAAAAATAATTTTCCATCTCAATTATCGGGGGGAGAACAACAACGTGTGGCGATTGCAAGGGCACTGGCAAAAAATCCTAAGTTGCTTCTTTGTGACGAGCCTACAGGTGCGCTTGATTATAACACTGGAAAGCAAATCCTAAAGCTGCTGCAAGACACTTGCCGTGAACAACAAATGGCTGTCGTTGTTATAACCCATAATTTAGCGCTTTGTCCTATGGGGGACAAGGTTATAAAGGTGAAAAGTGGGAAAATTTCTTCTGTTAAAACAAATGATAATCCTATGTCAATTGATGAAATTGAATGGTAGAGAGGTTTTGAATGAATAGAACAATTTTAAGGGACGCGGTACGCACGATTAGGCGAACTTTTTCCAAGTTTTTAACTCTCTTTGCAATAGTTGCTTTGGGGATAGCTTTTTTTGTTGGAGTGAGTTCTTCTTCGCCTATTATGGCGGAAAGTGTTGACCTATATTATGATGAAAACAATTTAATGGACTTTCAGATTTATTCAAATTATGGCTTTGACCAAGAAGATATTTTTGCTCTTTCACAGATAGAGGGTATTGAAAAAGCTGAAGGAAGATACTTTTTTGACGGAATTGGAAAGCTAAATGAAAGTGAAAAAGTTGTGCGATTTTTTTCCTATGATGAAAATAGTACTTTGAACAATTTCACGTTGCAAGAGGGGAATTTGCCTCAAAAAGAAAATGAATGTCTTGCGGAAATCTCTGAGGAAATGGTGTATGGTTACGAAATTGGTGATAAAATTACAGTTACTCACCCCGAAAATGATTTGAGTGAACAAATTTCTGTTACAGAATTTACCGTTGTTGGGCTGATTACATCTGCGGAATTTATCCATAAACAAAGAGAAAGTAGCACTTTAGATAATCGAGATTTATCAACTTTTATATATCTTCCTAAAGAAGTTTTTGTTGAAGAAATTTACACAAATGCTCTTTTGATAGCTGAAAATGCTAAGGAATATAACAGCTTTTCTGATGAGTATTTTGAATATTTACAACCAATTAAAGAAAATTTAGAACAGGAAGTTTTAATTCTCCAAACAAGAAGAAGTAGTGAGATTTTCAAGGAAGCAATGGCTGAATATGAAAAAGGTTTAGCTGAATATAATGATGGTTTAGCAACTTATGAAGAAAATATTCAAAATATTGCTGACTTAGAGGAGTTAGGGCAAACTGTCCCCGAAGAAAACAAAATTGAACTTGAAAATGTTAAAGCCGAACTTGATGAAGCAAAAACTGAGTTAGATGATGTAAAAGTTGAAATTGACAGTTTAGAGCAAGGGGAATGGACAGTTTTAGACCGTGATATGCATTACGGAAGTGTTCAATATAAAGACACAGTTGCACAAATGGAGGCAATTGCAGCAGTTTTTCCAATATTTTTCTTTTTAGTAGCAGCTCTAGTTTGTTTAACAACGATGACTCGAATGGTGGACGAGGAAAGAGGGCAAATTGGAATTTTAAGAGCTCTTGGATACAGCAAATTTTTATGCTCGTTCAAATATTTGTTTTACAGTTTCATAGCTACTTTTTCTGGTGGAATTGTAGGTTCAATCCTTGGTTTAATGGTGTTTCCACCTGTGATTTACAGCACCTGGGGGCTTATGTATGCCCTTCCTGAAATGCGGTATGAACTGCCTATTGACTATATAATTTTGGCTAATTCAGTTTTTATTGTTGTAATGATTTTGACTACAATTTCTGTTACAAGAGGTCAAATGAAAGAGGTTACAAGTCAAATTTTACGTCCAAAATCTCCAAAACTTGGCAAAAAAATAATTCTTGAAAAAATAACTTTTATATGGAAAAGAATGTCCTTTACTTCAAAAGTTACAGCAAGAAATTTAATACGTTATAAACGTCGATTTTTCATGACAGTTATTGGAATTTCTGGTTGTACAGCTTTGCTTGTGGCGGGATTTGGGATAAGGGTTTCGGTATCGGATATTGTGACTAGGCAATACGATGATTTAACTCTTTATAACGGGATTATTTCCTTTGAGGAAGAACTTTCTACTGAGAAAAAATCGGAATTAACTGAGGAAATATCAGCTTTAAATGAAGTGGAAAAAATTGAATTAATCACTAGTTTTAATTGGAATTTTTGGGGAGAAAATAAGGATTTAAGCCAAGTTTCTTCTGTACAAATATATGAAAATGACGATCAACTTAAAGAATTAAAGGTTGTAAAAGATTATCGTGACGGAAATGAATTGTTTTTAAGCGATGACAACGTTTTAATTAGTGAAAAATTATCCGAGTTGCTAGAATTAAAAGTAGGGGATTTAGTTACAATTGAAAATGAAAACAATGTAGAAAAGCAAGTGGAAATAGGCGGAATTTTCCAACACTATATTAATCACGAAGTCTTAATGTCCATGGAATGTTATAGCAATTTATTCGGTGAGGAATTAGCTGAAAATGCATCTTTACTACTACTTAACAACAGCGACATTGCAAGTGAAATTAGAAACTTTGAGGGTGTGAATTCACTTTATTTAACCCAGTCAGCAGTGGATAGTTTATCCAAAACAATTGATGGATTAAATATTGTTGTTATTGTAATAATTGTGAGCGCTGGGCTTTTAGCGTTCATCGTTCTTGGAAACTTGAGTAATATTAATATTTCCGAACGTCAAAGGGAACTTGCAACATTAAAAGTTTTAGGTTTTACAAATAAGGAAGTTAATTCATACATGTTCAAAGAAAATATGCTTTTAACCTTTTTTGGTGCATTGTTTGGAATGATACTAGGAACATTTTTACACAGGTTTATAATAACACTTGTTGAGATGGATTTTGTTATGTTTTTGCGATTAATAACCTTAAGCAGTTTATTATATGCAGCCATTATGACTTTTGTTTTCTCATTTTTAGTAAATATTATTGTTACAAGAAAATTGAAGAAAATTCAAATGGTTGAGTCCTTAAAAAGTATAGAATAAAAATAAAAGTATAGGTCAAATCTTTTAAAGGATTGACCTATACTTTTTTGATTAATTTAAGATTCTATTAAACTAAGCTAATTTTTTCTCTTACAGCTAAAACTTCTGATGGAGTAACTGAAAGTTCATCAATTCCGATATTCATAAAGAATTCAGTAAGCTCTAAGTCAGCACCAAGTTCTCCACAAATTCCAATCCAAATTCCATTATCGTGGGCATTTTTTGCAGCCATTTCAATTAGCCTTAAAATTGCCTCGTGGTGAATGTCACAGAATTGTTCAATGCTTTCATTTTGTCTGTCCACAGCCAAAGTATACTGAGTCAAGTCGTTAGTTCCAACACTGAAAAAGTCTACTTCTTTTGCTAAAACATCACTAATTACAGCAGCCGCTGGAGTTTCAATCATAATTCCCATAGGAATGTCTGCTTTAAACTCAACTTTTTCTGCTAATAATTCATTTTTAGCTTCTTCGATAATTTCTTTAGCTTTTTTAATTTCCCAAAGTGAAGTAATCATAGGAAGCATAATTTGAATATTTCCAAAAACTGCCGCTCTAAGTAAAGCTTTAATTTGAGTTTTAAATACTTCTGGTCTAGTTAAACAAATTCTCAATGCGCGAAGTCCCATTGCTGGATTTTCTTCATGAGGAAGTTTGAAATAGTCAGCTTGTTTGTCCGCTCCGATATCCAAAGTTCTAATAATTACAGCTTTATCTCCCATTTTTTTCGCAACAGCGCTGTAAGCTTTGAATTGTTCATCTTCAGTTGGATAATCGTTGCTTTCAAGGTACAAGAATTCACTTCTGAATAAGCCAATTCCCTCAGCATCATTTTCTAAAACTGCTTCAACATCAGCAACTGAACCGATATTTGCATATAATTTAACCGCTTGTCCAAGTTTAGTTACAGTTTTTTTGCCTTTAAATTTAAGTAAACGTTTTCCTTCTTCGTCAAGTTTCTTCTTTTTCTCTTTTTTAGCAGCTAATGTAGCTTCATCAGGGGAAATAATTACCTCTCCAGTTTCGCCGTCAAGGATAACTTCTTCTCCATTATATTTTTCTTCAAGGCTTTCTCCAAGAGCGATAACTGCTGGAATTCCAAGAGTTCTTGCGAAAATTGCAGTATGAGAGTTTTTGCTTCCAAGAGTAGTCGCAATACCAAGAACTTTTTCACGGTCGAATTGAGCAGTTTCACTAGGTGTAAAATCGTCACCCGCCAAAACGGAAGGTTTTCCAACAAGACTGTCTTTCGCTTCAACTCCCATTAAAATTTCAATAACACGTCTTGAAACGTCATGAACGTCCACAGCTCTTGCTTTCATATATTCATCGTCCATATCTGCAAACATTTGTGAGAATTGTTTAGCAACCTCGTTTACAGAGTATTCAGCACATAATTTATTGTCGTTTATGTAGTCAACAATTGTATCGTGATAATCTAAATCTTCAAGCATCATTTGATGAATTTCGAACAATAGTGAGTTTTGTTTTCCAAGTTTTGCAGCAGTTTCAACTGCTAATTTTCCAAGCTGTGTAATTGCCAAAGCTCTCGCACTTTCAAAACGGGTAACTTCACTTGCTGTATCTTCAATAGAAACCGCTTCAATATCAAGTGGTTTTTGTCCGCAAAAATTAATTGTACCAATAGCAATTCCTTTAGAAACGCCTGTTCCTTGTAAAATAATCATAAATATCCGTCCTTTCTAAATTATGTGCTTTCCGGCCTTATGTTAATGACCGAAAAGCACATTTTAGTTAATTATTTAAGAAATAAAAATTATTTTAAAAATAATTCGATAATTTTTTCTTTACTGTTAGCAGAAACTAGATTTTCAACATCACTTTCTTCTTCCAAAACATCAACGATGTTTTCTAAAACTTCAAGATGTTCTTCACCTAAAGCTGCAATTCCGATTACAAGCTTTACGTTTTGACCATTCCAATCAATTCCGTCTGGATAAGTAATTACGCAAAGACCAGTTTTTTTGATATATTTTTTGTACTCTTTTTCTCCGTGTGGAATTGCAATCATATTTCCAATTGCAACGGAAAAGTTACTGTCACGAGCAATCATACCTTCTGTGTATTCAGCGTCAGCATAACCCGCTGCTGTTAATAATTCTCCACATCTTTTAATTGCACTGTTTTTATCTTCTGTTGCTTGATTTAATATAATATCATCTGTTCTTAACATAATATCTCTTTCCTTTCAAAATTAATTTTTATAGATTGTTTGTGAAAAATTCTGTTACTGCTTCAAGAGCTTGTGCTTCATCATCGCCTTCGATGTTTACAATGATTTCGTCACCTTTTTTTGCTCCAAGTCCCATAACATTGAATAATTTTTTTCCGTCAGCTTTCTTTTCTCCCTTTAAGAAAGTGATTGTAGAAGCAAATTTTTGCATTTCTTTAACAAGTAGTCCAGCAGGGCGAGCGTGAATGCCTTGTTCATCTTGAATAGTGTAAGTAAATGTTGTCATAATAGTAATTCCTTTCAAATTAAATTAGTTTAAACGTTAGCTTTTTCTTTTAAATCATTGATTAATGTTTCGTATTCAGGAGCATTTAAGAAGTCTTTGATAGGTACTAAATATGCGTTAGGATTTGCATTTCTTGCTCTTTCCGCTAATTGTTCATGAGTAACAATTACATCGGCATCAGCAGGAATTTCACTTACTGGGTGGTGAATAACTTCAATTCCATCAAGACCAGCAGCCTTAACTTTTTTACGAAGTTTTGTAGCACCCATAGCACTACTTCCCATACCAGCGTCACAAGCGAAAACGATTTTCTTAACGTTATCTAATGTAGCAGTTTGAGTTGTTGAAGCTGTAGCAGTAGCAGTAGCTGTAGTAGTTGTACCTTTTGATTCAGATTTCATATCTTTCATCTTAGCTTGTGCTTCTTCGATAGCGTCGCCATCTTTACCGAACATTTTTAGTAATAATGCTGATAAAACAAATGTTACAGCGATTGAAACTACGATACCTAGAATGTTTGCAAAATATGAAGAAGATGGAGTCATCATCATTTGAGCAATAATACTACCAGGAGCAGCAGGACCAGTTAGACCGCCACCGAAAGTTGAGAATACAAAGATACCTGATGCACTACCAGCGATAGTTGCGATGATTAGAACAGGGTTCATAAGTACGAATGGGAAGTACATTTCGTGGATACCACCAAAGAAGTGAATGATTGCAGCACCTGAAGCTGAACTTCTTGCACGTCCTTTTCCAAAGAACATATAAGCTAATAATAGACCTAAACCAGGACCTGGATTTGATTCGATCATGTACATTACTGAACGTCCAATTTCTGCAACTTGCTCAGAACCTAAAGGAGTAAATACACCATGGTTAATAGCATTGTTTAAGAATAAAACTTTCGCAGGTTCTACTAATATAGCAGTAACAGGAAGTAAACCTAAGTCTACAAGAGCTTCAACACCATTTCCAAGTGCAGCAGTTCCAGCTTCTACTAGAGGGCCAATACCAAAGAATGATAGGATTGCAAGAATTGCACCAAAAATACCAAGTGAGAAGTTGTTTACAAGCATTTCGAAACCAGCAGGAACTTTACCAGCAACAGATTTGTCAAAATACTTAATTACAAGACCACCTAAAGGTCCAACTAACATTGCGCCAAGTAACATTGGAGTAGAAGGTGCACCTAAGATAACACCGAAAGTTGCGATAGCACCGATTACACCACCACGAGTGTCAGCGATCATCTTACCACCTGTATAACCGATTAAGATTGGAAGTAAGTAAGAAAGCATTGGCCCTACCATTGAAGCTAAATCTGCGTTAGGTAACCAACCCACATCGATAAATAAAGCTGTAATAATACCCCATGCAATAAATGCGCCGATGTTCGGCATTACCATGCCGCTAAAAAATCTACCAAATCTTTGAACTGCGTTTTTCATAATTTAATATACCCCTTTTTTCTTTTAATTTTTAACCCAATCGAAATTGCCTGAGCTCTTAACAATTTCTTTAATCTTAGTATATCACACTTTTTTTGGTAAATCAAGACAAAGGAATTTAAGTTTGTCACATACTTTTTGTGACATTTTTAAGTTATGTGACAAATGTGCGAAAAAAGTGAAAAGAATATGGAGAGAACACGCCCTTATATATAATGTAAGAGAACGAGGTTATTTGGGTTTTGTCAATTTGGCAAGTAATTGTAAATGAAATCACAGGTTTTTGCAATATTTTATATTCTAAATTTCATTTTGTATATAAAAATGTGAAGTGAATGTGTGAAATTTATATTTTTTTACTTATACATAAATTTGATAAAATATTAAATATAAATAAAAATCTTTTCTATATTTAATTTATCTAGTTTATAACTGTTTAAATTGCACAAAAAAGACAAATATAATTTATTAAAAATTGTTAGTGGTAATTTTGAAATTTTTATTGCATATTCTTGCAAAATAGTATATAATATTTCTTATAGGAACAATGGCGTTCTAATTAATATAACTTCGGTTTTTTGAGGAAATTCTATTTGGCTTCTCGTTTTTATGAGTTGTTGAAATGGATTGGTTTTGTATGTTATTTTAGTTAGAACTCCATTGTTTTTTTAATTATTTGTATTTCAAAATAAAGAGGATGATAGAAATGAAAAATTTTACAGAAATGAAGCAGCCTGTTGGACTTTATGACTCTCGATATGAGCATGATAACTGCGGTATCGGTGGCGTTGTAGATATCAAAGGTAGAAAAACTCACCAAACAGTATGTGACGCACTTTATGTTGTTGAAAACTTAGAACATCGTGCGGGTAAAGATGCTGCAGGTGAAACTGGTGACGGTGTTGGTATCCTTTTGCAAATAAGCCATAAATTCTTTAGCAAAGCTTGTGCAGAGGAAGAAATTAACATCGGAAATGAACGTGATTACGGTGTTGGTATGTTCTTTTTACCACAAGAAGAATTCCTTCGTAATCAAATTATGAGAATGTTTGAAGTTATTACTGCTAAAGAAGGTCTTGAGTTTTTAGGGTGGAGAAAAGTTCCTACTAAAGAAGAAATTTTGGGGCAAAAAGCTATTGAATGTATGCCATCAATTTGGCAATGTTTCATTAAACGTCCTGAAAATATTGCTCAAGGCATTGATTTTGACAGAAAATTGTTCGTTGTACGTCGTGTATTTGAACAAGGTTTGTCAAGTGAAACTTATGTATGTAGTTTATCTAGCCGTACTATCGTTTACAAAGGTATGTTTTTAGTTGGACAACTTCGTGGTTTTTATCTTGATTTACAAGATGAAGATTATGAATCAGCTGTAGGGCTCGTTCACAGCCGATTTTCTACTAATACTACTCCTAGCTGGATGAGGGCGCACCCTAACCGTTATATCCTTCACAATGGTGAAATTAATACTATTAAAGGTAATGCGGATTTGATGCTTGCTCGTGAGGAAACTGTTTCTAGCAAATACTTACAAAATGATATGAGTAAGGTTATGCCTATCATCGACGGTGAAGGTTCTGACTCTGCGCGTCTTGACAATGCTCTTGAATTTATGCTTATGAATGGTATGGAATTACCTCTAGCTGTTATGGCTGCAATTCCTGAACCATGGGCAAATGATGAAAATATGAGTAGAAGCAAACGTGATTTTTACCAATACTACGCAACTTTACTTGAACCTTGGGACGGACCTGCTGCGATTTTATTCTCGGACGGTGACGTTATGGGTGCAGTTCTTGATAGAAATGGGCTACGTCCTAGCCGTTATTACATCACAAAAGACGGAAGAATGATTTTATCTAGTGAAGTTGGAGTTGTTCCTGTTGGTGATGAAAATATTGAAATAAAAGATCGTCTACGTCCTGGTAAAATGCTTCTTGTTGATATGAACAAGGGTGAACTTATTGATGACGATGAACTAAAAGAGGGTTATGCAAGTAGAAAACCTTATGGTGAATGGCTTGACTCAAACCTTGTTGACCTTTCTGACCTTAAAATTCCTAACCAAAACACTCCTTCTTACACAGAAAAAGAGTTAATTAGCTTGCAAAAAGCCTTTGGTTATAAATATGAAGATGTTACTGATTCAGTTTTGCATATGGCAAAAACTGGTGTTGAACCTCATGGAGCAATGGGAAATGACACTCCATTAGCGGTTTTAAGCACAAAACACCCACCTTTATTCAACTACTTTAAGCAAATGTTTGCTCAAGTTACAAACCCACCTATTGACGCAATACGTGAAAAAGTTGTTACTGATACAAGTGTTTATGTTGGTATCAAAGGAAACTTGCTTGAAGAAACTGCTGAAAACTGTCGTGTTTTAAAGGTGAAAAATCCTATTCTTACTCAAACTGACATATTAAAAATTAAAACAATGAATAAATCGGGGCTTAAAGTAAGCACTGTTTCTATCATTTACTATAAAAACACAAGCCTTGAACGTGCTATTGAGCGTGTTTATGTTGAAGTTGACAAGGCTTATCGTGACGGAGCAAACATTGTTATCCTTTCCGACCGTGGAGTGGACGAATATCACGTTGCAATCCCGTCATTACTAGCTGTTTCAGCTGTTTCAAAATACTTAGTTCGTACTAAAAAGCGTTCTGCTATGTCTATTATTTTGGAAAGTGCTGAACCTCGTGAAGTTCACCATTTTGCTACTCTTTTAGGTTATGGTGCTTCCGCTGTTAACCCTTATTTAGCACAAGAAACTATCCGTACTTTGATTGAACAAGGTCTACTTGAAAAAGATTATTATGCGGCTGTAACTGACTATAATAAAGCAATCCTTGACGGAATTGTAAAAATTGCTTCTAAAATGGGTATTTCTACTATCCAAAGTTATCAAGGAAGCCAAATTTTTGAAGCGATTGGTATTAGTGACAAGGTAATTGACACTTACTTTACAGGTACTTCAAACCGTGTTGGCGGTATCTCTCTTGAACATTTACAAGAGGACGTTGACGCAAATCATAGAACTGCTTTTGACCCACTTGGACTTGACACTTTTGACGGATTATTCAGTGGCGGTGCTTTAGCTATGAGAAGTGGTAAGGAAGAACATTTATACAATCCTGCTACTATTCACTTATTACAACAAGCTGTTCAAAGTGGAAATTATGAACTGTTTAAAGAATATGAAGAAAAATTATATGAAAATGACAACTTATTCCACCTAAGAAATCTGCTTACTTTTGAATTTCCACAAGACGGAGGAATTCCTCTTGAAGAAGTTGAAAGTGCAAGAGAAATTGTTAAACGTTTTAGCACAGGTCCAATGAGTTATGGTTCTTTATCAAAAGAAGCTCACGAAACTTTAGCTATTGCAATGAATAATTTAGGTGCAAAAAGTAACACTGGTGAGGGTGGGGAAGACGAAGCTCGCTATGTGGTTGGAAAAGACGGGTTAAACCGAAATAGTGCTGTAAAACAAGTAGCTTCTGCACGTTTTGGTGTTACAAGTAAGTACTTAGTAAGTGCGTCGGAAATTCAAATTAAAATTGCGCAAGGTGCAAAACCAGGTGAAGGAGGACATCTTCCTGGAACAAAAGTATATCCTTGGGTTGCAAAAACTCGTTACTCTACTCCTGGTGTTGGTCTAATCAGCCCACCTCCTCACCATGATATTTATTCAATCGAGGACTTGGCGCAACTTATTTACGACCTTAAAAATTCAAATAGAGCTGCTAATATTTCAGTTAAACTTGTAAGTGAGGCTGGAGTTGGTACTATCGCTGCTGGTGTTGCAAAAGCGGGTGCTGGACATATTACAATTAGTGGTTATGACGGTGGTACTGGTGCTGCTCCTACCGCTTCTATTTCAAATGCTGGCTTACCTTGGGAACTTGGAGTTGCTGAAACACACCAAACTTTGATTATGAACGGTTTAAGAAGTAGAATTCAACTTGAAACTGACAGTAAACTTATGTCTGGACGTGAAATTGCTATTGCTGCAATGCTTGGAGCGGAAAGATTTTCCTTTGCAACAGGTCCTTTAGTGGCAATTGGTTGTGTTATGATGAGAGTTTGTAACCTTGACACTTGTCCAATGGGTATTGCAACACAAAACCCTGAGCTAAGAGCAAGATTTAAAGGGAAACCTGAACATGTAGAAAACTTTATGCTTTACATGGCTGAATCTTTACGTTTTTATATGGCAAAACTTGGAATTCGCACTTTAAATGAATTAGTAGGACGTACTGATTTACTTAAAAAGCGTGATGATATTACTAACGAACGTGCAAAAACTGTTGATGTATCAAGACTTCTTTCCAATCCGCTAGTAAAAGATAATGGTGTTTACTTTAATGAGGAAGATATGTATGACTTTGAGCTTCCACAAACTATTGATATGAAAGTATTTATCCCTGAATTTGAAAAATCTTTGAAAAAGGCTCAACCTAAGAAGATTGAAATAAAAGTTACTAACATTGACCGTAGTACAGGTACAATTTTTGGTAGCGAGATTACTAAAATGTATGGCGATACTCTTGAAAGTGGAACTTACCACGTTGTTTGTAAAGGTAGTGGCGGACAAAGTTTTGGTGCGTTTATCCCTAAAGGATTAACTTTAGAACTTGTTGGCGACTGTAACGATTACATTGGTAAAGGTTTATCAGGGGGCGAACTTGTGGTTTATCCTCCAGCTGTTTCAACTTTTGAACGTGATAAAAATATTCTTGTTGGTAACGTGGCACTTTACGGTGCGACAAGCGGTAAAATGTTTGTAAGCGGTGTTGCTGGTGAACGTTTCTGCGTTCGTAACTCGGGTGCAATTGCAGTTGTTGAAGGCGTTGGTGACCACGGTTGTGAATATATGACAGGTGGTACTGTTATTGTTCTTGGTGGAACTGGCAAAAACTTCGCTGCTGGTATGTCGGGCGGTGTTGCTTATGTTATTGACGAGAAAAATGACTTGTATCAACGTGTAAATAAAGCAATGGTTAGCTTGCTTCCTGTTGAAGAAAAACACGATGTAAGTGCGTTGCGTGACTTAATAGCTGAACATACTGAAAAAACTGGCTCGGTTAAAGGTAAAGAAATTCTTGATAATTTCAGCGTATATTTACCAAAGTTCAAAAAAGTCTTCCCACATGACTATGATAAAATGTTACGTCTTATTGCTAAAATGGAAGAAAAAGGTTTAGACAAAGAACAAGCACAAATTGAAGCATTTTATGCTATTAAGAAATAGTTTGAAACTATGTTTCAAACGTGAGTTTTGTGTTTTTCGGTCAAAAAGAACTAAAGTTCTTCGCCAACCGAAATTTTGCCACTGTAGAAACTGATGTGGCAAAACCACCCAAAACATCAGGAAAGGAAATAGATTAACATGGGAAAAATGACAGGATTTTTAGAATATAAACGCCAAACAAGTGAGTGTATACCACCACTTGAAAGAATAGAAAATTTTAACGAGTTTCATATTCCAATTTCAAAAGAGGAACAAATGATTCAAGGTGCTCGTTGTATGGATTGTGGAGTTCCATTTTGTCAAAACGGTGAAATGATTGCCGGTATGACAAGTGGTTGCCCTTTACAAAATTTAATTCCTGAGTGGAATGACTTAGTATTTAAAGATAAATATGAACTTGCTTTTCGTCGTCTTTTTGCGACAAACCGTTTTCCAGAGTTCACTTCAAGAGCTTGCCCAGCACTATGTGAGGCTGCTTGTACTTGCGGAGTGACAAGTGGTGATTCAGTTACTGTTAAGGAAAATGAATTTGCAATAATTGAAGAAGCTTATGCAAAAGGATATATGAAAGCTTGTTATCCACCTGCTAGAACTGGGAAAAAAGTTGCTGTTGTTGGTAGTGGTCCTTCGGGGCTTGCTACCGCTGAATGGCTAAATAAAAGAGGACATTTGGTTACGATTTTTGAGAGAAGCGACCGAGTTGGTGGACTTTTAATGTACGGAATTCCTAATATGAAACTTGAAAAAGCTGTTATCGACCGCCGAGTTAAGATTATGGAACAAGAGGGAGTTACTTTTGTTACAAATTGCAATATTGGTGTTGATAGAACTAAGGAAGAATTGCTTAATGCTTTTGATGCAGTTGTTTTATGTTGTGGAGCTTCATCTCCTCGTGACATTAACGCAACTGGCAGAGATGGGAATGGAATTTACTTCGCTGTTGACTACTTAAAGAGCGTTACTAAGAGCTTGCTTGACTCAAATTTTGAAGATGGAAAAGCTATTTCCGCTAAAGGAAAAAATGTACTTGTAATCGGTGGCGGTGATACAGGAAATGACTGTGTTGGTTCGTCCATTCGTCAAGGTTGTAAAAATGTTGTGCAACTTGAAATGATGCCACAAGCACCTAAGGAAAGAACTGTTAATAATGCATGGCCACAATGGCCTTTAGTGCTAAAAACTGACTACGGGCAAGAAGAAGCTATTGCTAAATTTGGCAATGACCCTCGTGTTTATCAAACAACTGTAAATGAATTCCTTAAAGATGAAAAGGGGAATGTTTGCGGTGCAGTGGTTAGCAAACTTACTGCTGAACGTGGCGACAATGGTAGATTAAATATGGTTCCGACTGGTGAAACTTTCACTGTTGAAGCTGATTTAGTTTTCATTGCAGCTGGATTTGTTGGCTGTGAAAAATATGTTGCTGAGAGTTTTGGTGCAGAAATTAACCCTAGAGGAAACATTGCAGACAAAAACTTTAAAACGACTGCAAACAATGTTTTTGTAGCAGGAGATATGCGTAGAGGACAAAGTTTAATCGTTTGGGCTTTGCGTGAAGGTAGAGATGTAGCTCGTGAAGTTGACACATTCCTAATGGGTTACAGCAACCTCTAAGCAAGCGTGACGCTTGACCCATTCCCGCGTTTTCACGTTGTGAAATGAGAAAATTTGTTACCGCGAGGCTATACAAAGTGTAATGTTTTGCATTCATTGCAAGCGTGACGCTTGACCCATTCCTGCGATTTTACGTTGTAAATGGGAGAATTTCTGCCCACGAGGTCGGGATTTGTAGGGCAAAGGCTTTGCTATTGCCGTTTATCTTAATTTTATAAATAACAAAAGGGAGGAATTTTTTCCTCCCTTTTTTATTTTTACTACTTTATCATTTGTTTTATCGGACAAGGCAAGCCTTGTCCCTACAATTTTAATCTACGAACAACAAAAAGTTACCCCTACAATCTACGACCTCGCAGAAACAAAATTCTCCATTTTTACCCTGTCGAGTGCGGGCAAGGATGGAACGTCACGTTGCCAAGAAATTATTTTTTATAAATTCTTTTGGAGTGGATTTTGCTTCTTCCTTAAATACCTTTAAAAAGTAATTATAATCATAAATACCTACTTTTTCAGCTACTTGAGCTACTGAAAAATTTGAAGTTAACAACAGTTCTTTTGCATAATTAATTTTCACTTTTCTTATATATTTTGCAATGCTTATACCATAAATTTCTTTAGTTTTTTTGTGAAAGCTAGTTTTTCCATAGTTAAAATGCCTGCAAAGGTCGAGAACTTCAAGCTTTTGGTTGATATTTTCAAAAATATATCTATCAATTTCCTCCTCTAGCTTGTCCTTTTTTACCTTTCCAAGTTTTTCTATATGATAACTGTAAACTGAAATAATATTTATAATTGAATTAAAAGTTAATACATCTAAAATTTGAATATCTTTGTAAAGTTCTAAGGCTTTTTTTATGTCAAGAGGATATTTTTCTAACTCATTTTCAATTTTTATATCTGAACTTTTATCCTCAACAATGGTTTGCCCAATCATAATGTAACCCACCACAATATCAGTCTTAAAAATAGGCACAATAACTTCGGTAAGTCCAAGATGACACTTATATTTTACAAGTAGCTTGCTATTTTTGCAGGCGGTAAAATGGTCTAAATCACAGCTTTTGCACAAGGAGTTTATCTCATCTACAGTGCGTACATATTTGCATAAACTACATAGCCTTGTTGGATAAGCCGAAACTTCGTTGAATTTCTCGTCAAATACTGCAACCCTAAGCCCTGTAACGTTATAAATGTCTTTTAATATCAAGTCAATATCATTGGAAACAAATTTCATTATATCACTTTCCTTTACTTTAAAGGTGAACAAATTTACAGTTTTTGTGTTCTTTATAGTCTATTATTATACAGTAAATATTGTTATAATTCAAGTATCAATTTAAAACATTTGAACAATTTTTTATGTTTTAACCCGAAAATAATAGGCAAATTAGAAAGGATTGGTTGTTTTTATGACACGCAGACAGATTGTTATTGATGCACTTAACCACAAAAATACTTGCAAAATCCCTTATAACTTGGATTTTACTGAACAAGCTTTGGAAAATTTGATTGAGTATACAAAAGACCCTGATATTGATAAAAAATTGGGGGAATATTTGTCCTATAAACAATATTGGGGCTGGCCAACTGAAATGCCTGACAAACCTGGTTATTTTAAGGACGAATTTGGCGTTGAATGGAACAGAAATGGTGCAGATAAAGACATTGGGCTTCCTGAAGAATATCAAATCGAGGATTTAGAGGATTATGATTACACTTTCCCTACCTTTGATGAAGCAAGACTTAGAGCGGAATGTGAAGAACTTACTAAAGACAAAGTTGCTGATGATAGATTTATTATGTACGGTTTCGGATTTTTGATGTTTGAACGTGCTTGGGCGCTTGCTGATATGGAAAATGTTCTATGTAGCATGGTTACTTGTCCCGAAGAAACGGAAGAATTTTTCCAAAAAATAGGGGATTATTACTTAAAACTTTTAGATGTTGCTCTTGAATACGATTTTGACGGAATTTACTTCGGCGATGACTGGGGCCAACAAAAAGGACTTATCATGGGTCCTCATTTCTGGCGTCAATACATTAAACCTCAAATGGCTAGACTTTATAAAAGGGTTAAAGACAAGGGCATTTTTGTAATGCAACACTCTTGTGGGGATTGCCACGAAATTTTCCCTGATTTAATTGAAATTGGACTTGATTGTTACCAAACTTTCCAACCTGAAGTTTATGACATTGCTAAAATGAAAGAACTTTATGGCGATAAACTTGCTTTTTGGGGAGCGATTTCTACTCAACAAGTTCTTCCTTTTGTAAAACCTGAAGAAGTAAAAGCTGAAGTTAAACGTATTGCAAAAACACTATATAAAAACGGTGGATTGATTATTGCACCTACTCACGCCCTTGCTTTTGACGTTCCTCCAGAAAACATTATGGCTATGTTGGAAGCTTTTAACGAGCTTGAAGGATAGTTTTACTATAAGATAAAAGCTGTACAAAACATTAATTTTAGTTTTGTACAGCTTTTTTATAAGATGATTAATTGTTCTTGATACGTGAATACTCTTTTTTGAACATATTAAATGCCACTAGAAAAGTAGCGAAGGCACCTACACTTTGAGCTAGAAAAACTCCGTAAGCCTCCAATTCTCCCGAAAGAATTATGTAGGAAGCAATAGGAAAAATTACACTTCCAAGCAAAGTTAATCGCACTGATTCCCTTGCTTTTTCAAAAGAAGTTAAAAATGTGCTAACTAGCGAATTAAACCAAGCGAATAAATATGAGGGAGCACATAAAAGTATTCCAACTCCTGCAATTTCTCTCATCTCAATGTCCTTTTCAGTTGAAAAAAGTGAAATTAAAAAGTCGGGGAAAATCACCATAATAGCTACAGAAATTATAGAAATTGCACCAGCTATTAAACTTACAAAGGTAAAAATTTCTCTTATTCTAGGATAATTTTTTGCCCCAAAATTGTAACTTATAATTGGTTGTGCGGACACTATTATTCCCACTATGACAGGGTTTAAAAGCATTCTTATATAAAATATTATAGATATAGCAGCAACTCCATTCGGTCCCGAAAAGTCCATCATAATTGCATTTACTAAAATTGAAATAATTGAACCAGAAGTTAAACTTAAAAATTCCGAACTACCATTGTGAAGAATTTTCCCCATATCATTAATGTCAACTTTGGGTTTTGTAAACTTAATAGACAATTTATTTCCAAAAAATGAGCAAACAAAAATAATTGAGCCTACTCCCATTCCCACAACACTTGCAATAGCAGCGTATGTAATTCCAAGCCCTAAAATTCCGATAAAAACAGTGTTTAATGCAATATTCACCACCGAAACGATAATGTTTACATACATGCTTTTGTTTACTTTGCCGCAAATTACAAGGTAATTGTCAAGAGCGTAAAGGGGCGCGATTAGTGGAAATCCTATAACATAAATCCGAACATAATCATAGGCTAGTTGTGCTAAGTTTTTATCCTCGATAAATGTATAAACAATGCTATGCGCAAAAACCAGTCCAATTGCGGTTATTACAAAACTAAGGAGTAAAATTAAAACACAGCTTGCCGAAAAAATCCTAGAAGCTTCTTTTTTCTTTCCCTCTCCGAGTAAAATACCAATTTTAACAGATGAGCCAATTCCAATCATATCGACTAAAGAAAATGCAATTATTGCGATTGGCATTACTAAGTTTACAGCGGCTAAGGCATCACTTCCGATGAAATTTCCCATAAAAATACCGTCGATTACAATGTTTATTGAACCGACGATCATTGTGATTATGCTTGGAATAGCAAGCTGTAGTACAAGTTTTTTTATTGGCGTTGTGCCATAATCAAGTTTCGACATTTATTTATCAAACACCCTTTCGGTAATATTATAAAAATTATTAAAATTAAAAGAGTTACATATTTATGACCACTCATTTCTGCACGTTTTGGGCGGTTTTGTCGCTTCTAGTTTTTAAGGCGACAAAATTGAGGCGAGAACTAAAGTTCTTTGACGAATAAGCACAAAACTGCGGTTTGAAAAACATAATTTTTCAAACTTACACCCTTTCGTGAAATTATTAAAGCAAAAAAAGCATTTTATATTATAGCATAGTAACATTATTTAGTCAATAAATTTACCCAAATGTGCCTTGCTTATTGATGTGAAAAAATAGTATTTATTAAACGCTGTGTGACGTTTCAATGGAAGAAGTTCCAACTTTCATTGAAAAGAAAGTTTTGTGCTTTTTTTATGTTTAGTTAAAATGACTAAATTATGAATGAAATTTTGTATGGTGAATTCTGATAAAAGTAATTGACAAAGGATTTTGTCTGTGCTATAATCAATACAACGAAACGTTTCGTTTTCAATCGTGAAGGAATGTTTCGTTGCAACTTACAAAAACGCGAAACGTTTCGTTAAAGGAGAAAGATATATGGCTTATGTAACAACATTGGAAATAATGAAAAATGCAGAGGAAAAAGGATACGCAGTGGGCGCTTTTAATGTGGAAAATATGGAAATGGCACAAGCTGTCATTAAAGCAGCTGAGGACTTGAATTCACCAGTTATACTGCAAACAACTTCATCAACTTTAAAATATGCTAAACCAAATGTTTATTTTGGGATAGTATCTGAACTTGCAAAAAATGCAAAAGTTCCTGTGGCACTTCACTTAGACCACGGAAGCTCTTATGAACTTTCGGAAGAATGTATAAATTCAGGGTATTCAAGTGTTATGATTGACGGTTCACACTCATCTTTTGAAGAAAATATTGCAATTTCTAAAAAGGTAGCTGATTTTGCTAAGGGGAAAAATATTCCTGTTGAAGCTGAACTTGGAAAAGTTGGCGGAAAGGAAGACGACCTAGACGGAGGAGCAGGGAACTACACTGACCCACTTGAGGCGAAAGAATTTGTTGAAAGAACAGGAATTACTTCACTTGCAGTGGCAATCGGAACTGCTCACGGAATGTACAAAGAAATCCCAGTTCTTGATAAAAAAAGATTGGAAGAAATTAGAAAAATCGTTACAATTCCACTTGTTTTACATGGAGCTTCAGGGATTTCCGAAGAAGATTTGAAAGATTGTATTAAACTTGGAATTTCAAAAATTAACTTCGCAACGGAGCTTAGAGTGGCTTATTCAGATGGCGTTAAAGCTTGTTTAGAAAGCGATTCTACAGTATTTGACCCTAAAAAATACGGAACAACTGGTAGAGATTATGTTTACAATCTTGTTTGTGAAAAAATCAAAATTTGTGGTTCTGACAACAAAATATAAATAATAATTCTTAAAACAGCGAGAAAGGAATGGCTTTAATTATGGAAAATTTACTTCTCGGTATTGATATAGGCACTTCGAGTTGCAAAGTTGCAGTTTTTAATGAAAATGGCAAGATTATTGACGCGAAAAATGGAAAATATGATGTCATTTATCAAAAAGTAGGCTGGGCGGAGCAAAATCCCGAAGATTGGTGGAACGCTATAGTTTCAGCTATCAAAGAGCTTAATGTGTCAAAAGAAAATATCAAAGGTATTGGAATTGACGGGCAAAGTTGGTCGGCTATTCCTATTGATAGAGAAAAAAATGTACTTTGTAACACTCCAATTTGGTTTGACACAAGGGCAACTGATATTTGTAATAAAGTTAAAGAAGAATTTGGAGAAAATCCTTTCTTCGAGATTTCGGGAAATCCTTTTGAACCATCATATACTTTACCAAAAATATTGTGGTATAAGGAAAATATGCCCGAAGTTTACGAGAAAATGGATAAAGTTCTTCAATCAAACAGTTATATTGCAATGAAGCTTACTGGAAAAATATCACAAGAATATTCTCAAGGTTACGGGCTTCAATGTTACAATATGCGTGAGAGAAAATGGGATTTTTCCGTTTTAGAGAAACTTGGGATAAAAACTAATATTTTGCCAGATTTATTTGAGTGCCACAATGTTGTTGGCACAGTTACAAAGGAAGTTGCTGAGCTTACAGGGCTTAAAGAGGGAACTCCTGTTGTTGCTGGTGGCTTGGACGCTGCATGTGGAACTTTAGGTGCTGGCGTAATTTACAACGGACAAACTCAAGAACAAGGTGGTCAAGCTGGAGGAATGAGCATTTGCACTGATGAATGTATTTCTCACAAAGCTTTGATTTTATCAAATCACGTTGTCGCTGGAAAATGGCTTTTACAAGGTGGAACTACTGGCGGTGGCGGAGTAATGAATTGGTTTGAAAAGCAATTTTGCGAATATGAGCGTGATGTTCTATCAAAGGCTCAAAAAAAGCACCCACTTGCTTTAATTGATGAGGGAGCAGAAAAAATCCCTGTGGGAAGTGATGGACTAATTTTCTTGCCATATATGTCGGGCGAACGCTCTCCTTTATGGGATACGAATGCTAAAGGTGTTTATTTCGGTGTAGATTTCTCCAAAACAAAACCTCACTTTGCACGAGCATCAATGGAAGGTGTAGGTTACTCTTTAGAACATAATTTAGAAGTTGCAAAAGAGGCAGGAGTTACTGTTGATACTTTATATTCAGTAGGCGGCTCAGCAAATAGCTTACTTTGGACAGGGATAAAATCTGACATAACTGGACTTCCAATTAAAGTTCCTTATTCAGATAGTGCTACAACTCTAGGAGCTTGTATACTCGCTGGTATTGGTGTTGGAATTTACAAAGATTTTGAAGACGCAGTTAGTAAGACAGTGAAAATTACAAGAGAACACACTCCAAATATGGAAAATCATTCCTTCTATCAAAAACAATTCAAAAAATACAAGGCAATTTATGAAAATACAAAGGATTTAATGAAAGATTAATGAAGGCTGTAAAAAAGCAATGTGCAATGCATAAGTTTCACAAGCTGAAGGTTTTACTCAATTTTTTCCTCTAAAAAAATTGCGGGTTGGAGAAACAACTAGGTTGTCTACAGAGCCTTCCTCGACCATCGCAAACAACTAAAGTTGTCAAGCGAAATATTCGAATGAAAAGGCAACAGTCGAAAATAGTAAGCGAACAAAATAAAATGTTACAATTTCAGCAAAATTAAGTAAAAGTTACAAAGTATATGTCTATAGAAAGCTATAGTAGAGTTGATTTTGCTGAAATTTACGGTCGGCTTGAGGTCTAAAAGACAACGAAGTATTTACTGAGAATATTTTTGAGAATAAGTGTTTTTTTGACACACTGAAATTAACTAACATTTTAAAATTAATTGTTTAAAACATATAAGTAAAAAGAAAGGACTGATTATTTTAATGAAAGCTGGCGTACTTTTTTCAAATGAAGATATTCGTTACACAGACTATGAAGATCCAAAAGTAGGTGAAAGCGATGTAAAAATTAAAATCCGCGCAACAGGTCTTTGTGGAAGTGATATTCCTCGTGTTTTAGCTGATGGAGCACACTATTATCCTATAGTTTTAGGCCATGAATTTTGTGGTGAAGTAGCTGAAATCGGAGCAAAGGTTACATCAGTTGCAGTAGGAGATAGAGTAACAGCAGCACCTTTAATTCCTTGTTTTAGCTGTGACAATTGCGCAGTAGGAAATCATGCTCTTTGCAAAAATTATACATTTATAGGAAGTCGTATTCAAGGTAGCTTTGCTGAGTTTTTATCCGTTCCAGAAAGAAATGTAGTAAAGCTTGATAAAGGAATTCCTTTTGAGGAAGGTGCTTTAATCGAACCTATTACAGTAGCACTTCACGGACTACTTCATAATGACTATAAAGGCGGTTTTGACGTTGCTGTCATTGGCGCGGGGACAATTGGAATTTTTATGATTCAATGGGCAAAAATTATGGGAGCGAAAACTATTACTGCCTTTGATGTTTCAAAAGAGCGTTTAGAATTAGCTAAAGAAGTTGGAGCTGATTACGTTATAAATTCTACTGACGAGGACTATATTGAAAAAGCAATGGCTTTAACAAACGGAAAAGGTTATAACTATGTTTTTGAAATGGTAGGTCACCCGTCAACAATTTTAACGACCTTTAAAGTGGCTGCTAACAAAGCTAATGTTTGTATGGTAGGAACTCCTCATTCTGATGTTGTATTTACATATAAAGAATGGGAACTTATGAATAGAAAAGAATTTAAACTTACTGGCTCATGGATGAGTTTTACTGCTCCTTTCCCTGGAAAAGAGTGGGAACTTACAGCACATTACTTAAAAACTGGCGAATTTAAAGTTCACAAAGATATGGTGTTCAAAAAATACCCTATGAGCGAAATTTCTGACGCATTTTCACTTTACAAAAACCCTCGCGACGTAAAGGGTAAAGTTATGTTAATCAATGACTAAAAATTATATTAATTGTATAAATTATTCGAAAAAACAAATTTAAATTTAAGGAGAATTATTATGAACAAAATTGATCCAAAATTAGTTCCACAAAAAATACTAAGAAATGGTGATAAAATGCCATCAGTTGGTATGGGAACATTCGGTTCTGACAGATTTACAAGCGAACAAATTTCTGAGGCTGTATACGGTGCAATAAAAGTTGGTTACAGACTTTTTGACGGAGCTTCTGTATATGGAAATGAAGTTGAAATTGGTAAAGTTTACAAAAAAGCTTTTGATGAAGGTCTAGTAACACGTTCTGAACTTTTCATCACTTCTAAAGTTTGGAATGACAAACATGACGACGTTGTTGTGGAATGTATGAAAACTTTAAGAGATTTACAACTTGACTATGTTGACTGTTACTTTATGCACTGGCCATTTCCAAACTACCATGCACCAGGTTGCGATGGTGATGCGAGAAACCCAGATTCAGTAGCTTTTTCAGTAGAAAAATTTATCAAAACTTGGCGTCAAATGGAAACTCTTTATAAAATGGGAGTTGTTAAGCACTTAGGTATGTCATCAATGACTATTCCAAAACTTGAAGCAGTTTTACCACATTGTCACATTATGCCTTCTGCAATTGAAATGGAACTTCACCCTTCATTCCAACAAAAAGAATTACTTGATTACTGTGAAAGTAAAGGTATTTCAGTTATAGGTTTCTGCCCAATTGGTAGCCCTACAAGACCGGATAGAGATAAAGCTCCTGACGACGTTGCTGATATGGAAATGCCATCTGTAGTAGCTGCTGCTAAAGCACATGGTTGTCACCCTGCTGTTATTTGTTTAAAATGGGCTTATAAAAACGGTCATACTCCAATTCCATTCTCAATTTACGAAGCTGAATATGAATCAAATTTAAGAGCTGCTATTGAAGATCCGCTAACTGATGAAGAATACAAAGCGATTTGTGATGAAGATGCAAATTGCCGTTTTATCAAAGGTCAAGTTTTCTTGTGGGAAGGTGCTGACACTTGGGAAGACCTTTGGGACATTGATGGAACTACAAAAACTTGGTTGAAAAAATAAGTTTGCTTTAAAATTTGAAAGGAATGTAATAATTATGCTTAAAAACATACCAACTAATGTTTCAGCAGATTTAATAAAAATTCTTATGGAAATGGGACATGGTGATGAAATTTGTATTGCTGATGCAAATTATCCAAGATTTGGGCACGCACAAAATGTAATAGATTGCACAGGGTTAATGATTCCCGAATTAATGGATAGTATTTTATCACTTATTCCGTTAGACCCTTATGTTGAAAATCCGACAATCTTTATGGCTGTGCTACCTAATGACCCTTATGTTCCTGAAATATGGGATACATATAGAGAAATTGGAAATAAACACGAAAAAGACGGTTTGCGTGAAGTAACAATTAATAAATTCGATTTTTATGAAAGAGCAAAAAATGCTTATGCAACTATTGTTACTAGCGAAAAAGCTTTATATGCAAATGTAATTCTTAAAAAAGGTGTTTTATAATAAGTTTTGGTTATTTTAACACTTAATAGCAAAAAGGAACTGCTCTTAAAAAGCTGTTCCTTTTTGTTGTTTATTTTGTATTAATATTAATTTTTACTGAAGATTACGGAAGGAGAGTTGCTATGATTAAAGAAATTGTTAAAGATGAAAAATTTCTCGGGGAAAAAAGCACGATTGCTACCCAAGAAGATTTATATATAGCCATCGACCTGCTAGATACACTTGAATCTAATAAAGAGCACTGTGTTGGACTGGCAGCAAATATGATTGGCTATTTAAAAAATATCATTGCTGTGGACGATGAGGGGGCGTATATTGTAATGATTAACCCGAAAATTATTAAGGGAAGTGAGCCTTTTGATACCCAAGAAGCTTGTTTATCCTTTGTGGGAGTTCGCTCTACAAAGCGTTATAAAACCATTAAACTTGAGTATCAAAACACTAAAATGCAAAAGCGAATTAAGACTTACAAAGGTTTTACAGCTCAGATTATTCAGCATGAAATTGACCATTGCAACGGGATAATTATATAGAAAAACAAATATCTATCCCTTTGAAAATTGCTTCATAAGGCAATTCTTTGAGCTGATGACCAAAATTTACACAGCCTTTCCTTGCTATAATATATTTTGAATTAGTCAGTGATTTTACCATTTCCACAGCTTCAATGCTTGCAAAATAAACGCTTATATAATTTTTTCTGCAACCAATTGCCACATATTTTCCATTTAACCTCCAAGTTGGAATATATGTTTTATCGGAATATTTTTCATCGAAAACTGCTTCCTTGTAATTTTCTTCAATATATGAAATTATGGGTTGAATTTTTTCTTTCATCTCAAAAGAAATTTGACTTAAATAAGTTTCAACGGGCATAGTAATTCTCCTTTAAAATAGTGAAAATTGGTTTATTATAATGCTATCACGTTTTCGCTGGGTAATAATGGCATCGCTGTTCACTTCGCCAATAAGCACAGGGGATAAAGGGTTGTGCTTTTTCATATCTGTAAATGCAGTTTTTTCATTTTGCAAGGCATAGCAATAGTTGCAACCGTTTGCACAACAATTATACGTCCCAATGTCGATACTTTCGAGGCAAAGACATTCGGGGCGTTGGTTTTTGTCCTTTATGTCAAGGATTTTACAACCTAAGATTTTTTCAATTATGTTTTTGTCAATGCAAGCACCGTGCTTAATTCCGTATTTATCCAAACTTATTTTCTCAGCACAGGTGTAAATTTCAAAGTTATTTTCTTTTGCAATGGAAGAAAAAATCTCTGCTAACTGAAAAATATTTTCCCCTGTCATAAGATAAGCAGGGTCTTTTCCCATTCTTGATGTAACATTTTTATAGCTGTCAACAAAGCTAATAACACATCTATCAGTACTGTTTTTAAGCTTGTTTGCCATATAAGAAAAACGTTTTGTGTGGTATTCGATGGTGTAATTTTTATCAATAATTATTGGATCATATCGCCATATCATACGATGTTTTCCAATTTTTTTTGCAAGTTCAACAAAAGTATCAAGTAGCACTTCCTTATCAGGCAAATTACGCTCAGTTTCCTTGCCATAGGGCGTTAGAGTGAACTCAAAATAATAGGTATAACCCATATCATCAATTTCAGGTAAGAATTTCAAAAATGGAATAGGATTTTTTGTCCAAAAGACAATAATATCAACAGCATTTCTTGTTAAAAAGGCCTTTGAATAGCGATTGTTATTGTATGGGTTTTGGATAAGAACATAACCTTCTTTCAAACGATTTACAAACCATTCTCCATAAAAAGAAGGAATATCAGTTCGCCTAGTAGCACTTATTATCATTCCAAATCACCTCAAAGCCCTAAAATTTTATTCCTAAAATAGAAATAATTTGCTATAAATTATATCACAATTCACAGCAATTTTCAAGATATGTTTTTTAGTTAAAAAAATAAAAATATTCATTTGATAGTAATTTTTGCTATTTATTTGGTTTAATTTATGAAAAATGCTATTTTTTATCTTAATATTACATAAATTTGCATAAAATTTAACAAAGATGTATTTTTTTTATAAATCGTCTTGTAATTTGTCGAAATTTATGTTAAACTTATACAAGTTTGTAAAATAAAAAATGAGGTATTTATTAATGGATTTATTTAACGTTATTTCCTTTATAGGGGGACTTGCATTCTTCCTCTTTGGAATGAATCAACTTTCAACGGGGCTTGAAACTATGGTGGGGGGAAAGTTCGAAAAAGTACTTTCAAAAATGACATCTAATAGGTTTTCGGCACTAGGTTTAGGGGCGGCGGCAACCGCTTTAGTACAATCGTCTTCAACTGTGACAGTTATCGTCGTGGGTCTTGTAAACTCAGGGATAATGACTTTAAAACAGTCTGTTGGTGTAATTATGGGTTCAAATATTGGTACTACAATTACTGCTTGGATTTTATCACTTATTGGACTTGAGAGTAGTAATATTGCGGTAAAAATGCTTAAACCGGACTCCTTTGCTCCTATTCTTGCTTTTATTGGAATTATTTACATAATGTTCATAAAATCCCCTAAAAAGAAAAACTGGGGAACGATTTTAGTTGGCTTTGGAATTTTAATGTCTGGTATGAGTGTTATGGGGGATTCTGTGGAAAGTTTAAAAGACGTTCCTGAATTTGCTAACTTAATGGTAATGTTCTCAAATCCGATTATGGGTGTATTAGCGGGTGCTATTATCACTGCAATTATTCAGTCTTCTTCCGCTTCTGTTGGTATATTACAATCCTTGTCAATGACTGGTGCAGTGCCTTTTTCAAGTGCTTTACCTATCATAATGGGGCAAAATATTGGTACTTGTGTGACTGCTTTAATTTCAAGTATTGGGGCAAATAAAAATGCAAAACGAGTTACTGCTGTGCATATTTATTTTAACGTAATTGGTACATTAATTTGCTTGCCAGCATTCTTAATTATTAACAGTTTCATTCACTTTGAATTTATGAATCAAGCTGCTGAACCTTTTATGATAGCTGTTGCCCATACAACTTTTAATATTGTGACAACTGTTATTTTATTCCCATTTGCAAAACATATTCAAAAGCTTGCGGAACGAACTGTTAAAAATGAAAAAGAAAATGTTCCAGCGAAAACTATCCTTGACGAAAGATTATTGCTTTCACCAAATTTAGCAATTGCAGAATCACATAATGTTACTGAAAAAATGGCTAGATTAGTTCTTGAGAATTACAATTATTCTATCGCAATGTTGGAAAAATATGATGATAAAATTGCAACTGTTATTCAAGAAAATGAAGTGCAAATAGACCTTCTTGAAGACAGGATTGGAGTTTATTTAGTTAAAATCAATAAAGATGGCTTAACTGAACAAGATGGTAAGCATATATCACAGTTACTACATACAATTGGCGACTTAGAGAGAATTGCCGACCATTGTACAAATGTTTTGGAAGTAGCTTATGAAATGGCGGATAAAAAAGCTAAGTTAAGTAGTAAAGCTACCGAAGAAATAAATATAATTTCAAGGGCAGTAAAAGATATATTGGATATGTCAATAGAGTCCTTCCTTGAAAATAATGCTGATAGAGCGACCTATGTTGAGCCACTTGAGGACGTTGTAGATGAACTTAAATTTAACATTCGTTCAAGGCATATTCAAAGGCTTAAAGACGGAAGTTGTTCAATTGAATTAGGGTTCATTTTATCTGATTTAGTTTCAAATTTTGAGAGAATTTCTGATCATTGCTCAAATATCGCAATTTGGATTTTGGAATATAATTTAGATGATGGTATTTTAGCTCATGATTATCACGAAAAACTGAAAGATGCAAAAGAAATTTCTTATGAAGAAAGATATGATGCATATAAGCACAAATATCGCTTACCTAAAAGTTAAACAATAAATTTATGCTAGTAATTTGTAAAATAAGCAAATTACTAGCATTTTTATTGAAATAATGATTGACAATAGTAAAATTCTGTGTTAGCATAATAAGATAAATTGAAGAATGAGGTGTGCTTGTATGGTGTTTTATTTTTAATATATAATTTAATATTAATTGTAACTAAATTATTAGGAGGAATTATATTGAAAAACATAAAAATTTTGCCATATGAGAACTATAACGAAACGGAAATTCTAGATTTATACAAAGCTGTAGGTTGGTCAAATTATTACAATAATCCTCAGATGTTAAAGAATGGTTTTAATAATTCTTTGTGCATTTTAGGGGCATATGAAAATGAAAAGTTGGTGGGAATAATCAGGGTAGTGGGGGACGGACATTCCATTATTTATATTCAAGATATTCTGATTTATCCAAGTTATCAACATCAAAAAATTGGAACAAATCTTATAAATTCTGTTTTAGAAAAGTACAAAAATGTCTATCAAAAAAGCCTTGAAACTGATAATACTGAAAAGACTATAAATTTTTACCAAAGTTTAGGTTTTAAAAATCTTGCTGATATTAAGTGTGTAGCTTTTCAGCATTTGCCTGAATAAATAAAAAAACTTGTCACTACTTTCTTGTAGTGACAAGTTTTTTTAATATTTAATCAGCAAAATAAACATCATACCAAACTAGGAAAGTAAAAACTGTCCAAATTTTTCGTGAATTATCAAATTTTCCGTCTTTGTGGTCATCAAGTAATCTCATAATTTTATCTGTGTTAAAAAACTTTTCGGAAGCACTTGATGTAAAGGATTTTTTGATTATTTCATAATATTTGTCCTCTTTTAACCAAACGCGAATTGGTACAGGGAAACCAAGTTTTTTCTTGTTTGCAGTTTGTGGTGGACATGCTTTCAAAGCAGCTTGTCGCATTGCAAACTTTGTTGTTCCTTCAGCAATTCTATATTTAGTCGGGATTTTCGCTGCAAGTTTCATAATTTCCAAATCCAAAAACGGAACACGAAGTTCAAGAGAATTCGCCATACTCATTTTGTCAGCTTTTAAAAGAATATCGCCAGCCATCCACATATGCAAGTCTAAATATTGCATTTTTGTAACAGCATCTTTTCCTTTAACTTTGTTGTAAAATGGCTTTGTTATTTCAGTGAAATGAGGAGCAGAAGTCTTAATTTTAAGTAGTTCCTTACGCTCTTTTTCCGAGAAAATAAAAGCATTCCCAATAAATCTTTCCTCTAAATCCTTGCTTCTTCTAATTAAAAAATTCACGCCTTTTTTTGCAGGCAATTTTGATGCAACAGCTCCAACTCCACGTCTAATTGGTCTTGGAATTGCATTATAAAATGACATATCGCCAGGTTCTTTGTATATGTTGTAACCACCAAAAATTTCATCAGCACCCTCACCTGAAAGCACAACTTTAACCTTTTTTGCAGCAGTATTACATACAAAATATAGCGCAATTGCTGAAGGGTCAGCAAGCGGTTCGTCCATATGGTATTGAATTTTTGACAAACTTTCCCAATATTCTTGTGGAGTAATTACTTTTGAGATATTTTCTTTTCCGATATACTTTGAAAATTGTTTTGCATATCCAATTTCGTTATATTTTTCGTCCTCACCAAAACCAACAGTAAAAGTTTTGTCAACATCAGCAACTGCAGCTACATAGCTTGAATCTACGCCACTTGAAAGGAAGCTTCCAACCTCAACATCGGCAATTTTATGGGCTTTAACTGAGTCTTTAAAAGTAGTAGTAATTTTCTCAACATATTGGTCAAGACTCTTGCTTTCATCAGCATCAAACTTAACTTCCCAATATCTTTCAATGTGAAGTTTTCCATCCTTAAAAGTGAAACAGTGTGCAGGCAAAAGCTTAAACACATTCTTGAAAAAAGTTTCGTTAGTTGGGGAGAATTGAAAAGTTAAATAATTCTCTAATACTTTTTCGTTAAGCTCTTTTTTAAAGTGAGGGTGAGGGAGAAAACTCTTAATTTCTGAACCAAAAAGCAAACTTTCACCCATTATAGCATAGTAAAAAGGCTTAATTCCAAAATAATCTCTTGCGCCAAAAAGTTCCCCTGTATTCCTGTCCCAAATCACAAAAGAAAACATTCCACGGAGTTTTGGAAGCATATCTTTTCCCCATTGCTCATAACCGTGAATTAAAACTTCAGAGTCTGTTTTTGTGTAAAAAACGTGCCCGTGAGCAATTAATTCTTCACGCAAAGGTTGGAAATTATATATTTCTCCGTTAAAAAGTAAAACTTTCGACTTATCTTCGTTAAAAATCGGTTGATCTCCTTGGTGCAAGTCGATGATACTAAGCCTTCTAAACCCAAGAGCAATGCCTTCATCAACGAATTTTCCCTCAGAATCGGGACCACGATGCACAATTTTGTCCATCATATTTGTTATTACAATAGACGCATCATTTATTTTATTGGTAAATCCAACATAACCACACATAAAATATCTCCTTTTAAATTTGTTAATATATTAACTATTTTACACCATTTAACTGAAAATTGCAAGAAAATTAAGCCAAGCCTTTTTTGAAATCTACAACTGAAACAAATGGTAAGTAATCAAGTCCAAAGTATTCATTTGAATAAACAAAATACTCGCTAATTGAAAAAATTGGGATAAAAACAGCATTTTCAAGCAAAAATTGTTCCGCTTCGTGATAAATTTCCAAGCTTTCTTCTATTGAAGAAGCAGTTTTTCCACTTTCAACTAAAGTGTCAAAATCTAAATTGCTGTAACTTGAAATATTGTCATCATTTTCAGTTAAAAAGTTGTCTAAAAAGTCTTTTGGTGAGTTGTTTTCGGAAGTAATTTCTCCAATTGCAATAAAGAAATCTCCACTATTTATACGCTTTTCATACTCGTCTTGTGGCAATGTTTCAATGGGGCAATAAAACCCTAAAACCTTTGACCAAGTCGCAGAAACACTCTCATAATATTCAACGGCAATGTCCTCTTGTGAAGCAATAATTGTAGTTCCAAAAAGGTATTCTTTATCAGAATTTGTAAGGTTTGTGTACCAGAAAAATTCCGCCAAAGCTCCATCATAAAAATTATAGTCAAAATTATCATTGTTTAACACAAAATTTTCCCCAGATAAAGAAATTGAAGGTGGGATCATCTGCTGTGAAATGGCAAGTTCTTCTGGCAATTCTTCAAAAAGATTTTCTTTGTCAATAGCCATTAAAAGCGCCTTTCGCACGTCATCTTTTTGTAAAATTTCATTGTTAAAATTGAAAATTACGCCACTTGTTGAGGTGGAAAATTCCTTTATAACCACGTCACTTTCATCAATATTGTCTAAAGAATTTGTTACTACTGAATTTGTTGTGCTAGGGAAGTATGCTAGTTCTTGTGACTTATCATCGACAATAAAAAAGTTAAGCCCATAAGGGTAAACCTCATCAACTTCGCTGTAAAAAGGATTGCTTCTTAAAATGAGATAATTGTTATCTCCATAAGGGTCGTATTGCCACTCGGTTAGATAAAATGCACCATTAGAGGGCGTAAAGTCAGCTTCCAGCCCATATTTTCCTTTAGTGGAGTAAAAATACTCCTCATTACAAGGGAAAGATGACGGTTTCGCCATTAATGACAAAAATTCAGGATTTGGCTCTTTTAACACAATTTCTAAAGTATAATCGTCAATCACAGTTACTCCAAGCCTAGACATTACTTTAAAACCGTTATAAATTGAGCTAAGATTTTCTATTGAAAAATAATCCTGAGAATGGGGCGAACCTGTATTTTTATCGGCAAGCCTTTGAAATGTAAACAAAAAATCATTAGCTGTCACATTAGTTTTTTCCCCACCGTCAAACCGCCAGTAATAGTTGTCATAAAGATAAAAAGTGTATATTAATCCGTCAGAAGAAATGTCATAATCTTTTGCAATTCCGTCAATAATTTCCCCATTTTCATTCAGTGAAACAAGCCCTAAAAACATTGTACTTACAACCTGAATAGAGGAGTCATCATTGCTGAGTTGAGGGTCTAAATTTTGCGGGTCGCCAATAATTCCGTGCTTAAAAATATATCCTGTCCCATCGTCCTCCCGACAAGAGGTAAAAAAAGTCATAAACATCATCAAAAAGAAAATAATTAATAAACTTCTATTTTTAGTCAAATTTTCACCTACTTTTTTTAGATAATACTAATTAATATTATTTTCATTTTAGGGTAGATATTACAATAATAGTAAAATAACCATCGAAAATGATGGTTATTACTTTATTAATCAATATTTTTAAATTCGCTGTTAAATAATTGTTGTGCAGAAGAAGTGTCCTCGCTAACAAAAACGAAAACATAATTCCCCTCAGTAGCCATATAAGTTTCGTTTAATTTATCAAATTCAGTTGGAGCATATCCTTCAAAATCTTGTTTTCTTTTTTCAATTCTTGAATTAAAAGCGTCCTCGATTAATTCAACATCGTCAGCAGTTGATGCTTTTGCCACGAAAAATTGGTCAGCAGAAACAGGGTCTTTGCTCATTACAACAATCATTTCAGAGTATTCAGCATCGCCAAAATCAAAGAAAATTTCGTAGTCACTTTCGCTTACAACGTCCATATTTTCATCGTTATAGCCATAACTTTCATAAATTGCATCTTTAAATGCGTTTAAGTCAACATTTACGTTTTGACTTTCTCCCTCGCTACTACAGCCTACTAAAGTAGACGCAAGTATAGTTGAAGTAGCAATAATTGAAATTAGTTTTTTCATAAAAATAACAAATCCTCTCTTAATCAAAATATTTTACTGTACAACGTGTGTCATTATAAATTCAACCATTTCATCATAAGTAGCACTATTAAAATGTAATCCGTCGCTAGCGGCTTTATCGCTGTCTAACTTTCCATTTTCATTCCTTAGATAACTGTTAAAATCAACATAATAAATGTTCTTTTCATTAGCAATATCAAGTAATTCTGCGTTAAATGCGTCAATGTCATTGTTTTGAATAGGAACATTACTAGGAGCAAAATTCTCCCTCTCAGCAGTTACAGGTGGTACAGAAATTACATAAACAGTTGAATTAATCGAATTATCAGCAAGATAAGTTTTTAAATTAGTAAGGAAAGTTTCATATTTTCCAAGTAAATAATCATTATCCATTTGTGAAATTCCGTTACTACCAAGCATTATATAAATGTTTTCAGGAGCTTTTTCAGAAATTGTTTCATAAACATTTTTGTCTTTATAATAGTAGTAAGTTTGGTCGCTAGGAATTTTTGATTCCTCAATATAAAGCAAATTCATTCCAATAGAAGCAAAAACACTGCTAGACGGGATTTTTTGATAGGAAGCAAGCCCTAAAGTTACTGAATCCCCGATAAATAAAGTAGTGTCAAAGTATTCCATTCCAACACTTTCCGAAGTAGGCACAGGATTTCCTTGTGGAGATGTGGTTTCACTACTTTCAGTAGCAGAAGTTTCACTTTCAACACTTTCAGCGGTACTCTGTGCAATAGTAGTTTCACTTTCAGTTGCAACAGTAGTAGTTTCGGTAGTAGTGGTAGTTTGAGCATCAATAACCTCTTGTAAATCGCTTGTAGAAACGTAAAGTGCAAACATACCGACAAAAAGCACCAAAACGATTAATATATAAAATTCAGCATAAAACCGAACTCTTTTCACTTTTTTACGATTATTATTTTGTTCAGCCATAAAATGGACATTCCTTTCAATATAAGATATGTAAAAACAACAACAATAGATATTATATACTAAAATGAGAAAAATTTCAAGTAAAAATATAAATTGTTGAAAATTCATATAAATAAAAATGTCACACACTAAAGAAAAGTGTGTGACAAATAATATTACACAAACCAACGTGTAATATTTAAGAGCAAATAAAATTAATTATACAGCTCTAGTAACCTTGTTTGAACGTAAGCATCTTGAGCACACATGAATATGACACGGAGTGCCTTTTACGATAGCCTTAACTCTCTTCACGTTAGGTTTCCAAGTTCTATTAGTTCTTCTGTGTGAGTGAGAAACATTGATTCCGAAAGTAACACCTTTACCGCAAACATCACATTTTGCCATAGGTTGCACCTCCTTATAAACATATTCGAAAAGTCAACATTAATATTCTATCAGATAATTGACAAAAAAGCAAGGGTTTTTTCAAAAAAAATTAAATTATTTTCAAAATAATGAATATTATTAATTTTTTGCGAAAAAATTCCTATAAAATTGGCAATACTAACTTGAAATTTTAATTAAAATATTGTATAATGTTATTTGTATAATTTTAAAGTGTGGCATTTTTCACTTTAAATAATGAAAGGATAAGTTAATTTATGTTTGGTATTGGCTCGATTGACATTTTAGAATATTTGATAAGAGGACTTGTTTTGTTAACAGCATTGCCTGTCCACGAGGCTGCACACGCATTTGCAGCGTATAAACTAGGGGATCACACTGGTAAGTGGCAGGGGAGGTTGTCCCTTAACCCAATGCGACACCTTGACCTATTTGGTTCGGTAGCGCTTATATTATTTGGTTTTGGTTGGGCAAAACCTGTTCAAATTAACGCACGAAACTTTAAAAATCCAAAGGTCGGAATGGCAATTTCTGCTTTTGCTGGGCCTTTATCTAATTTGGTTATGGCATTTCTCGCCCTAATTCTTTATAAAGTTACGCTTTACACATCTTTTATGACAAATATTGATTTAAGAGCTTTGCTTACAATTTTTTCAATTTTTGTTGGTGTAAATTTAAGTCTTGCGGTGTTTAATTTATTACCAATTCCTCCTCTTGACGGTTCGAGAATTGTAACTTTATTTTTAGACCAAAGAACTTATTTTAAAATAATGCAGTATGAAAGATATATTTTCCTTGGATTTATTATTTTAATTTTTTCAGGTATTTTATCTGTTCCACTTAGCTATATTACAGGGTTTTTCTATGAAATTCTTGACTTTTTGACAAGATTTGTTGATATAATTTTCCAAAATATAGCTTTTTAATATTAAAATATTTACAATAATAAAATAATAATTAGTAATTATTATTGGAAAGGACATAGGAAAAAATGTCCCAATTATCCTTTAAGTTAAACGAATTTGAGGGTCCGTTAGACCTACTTTTGTTTCTTGTTACAAAAAATAAATTGAACATAAATGACATTGAAATTTCTTTGCTTTTAGACCAATATTTAATGTATATTGAAGGAATTGAAGAAACCGATTTGGAGCAAGCCGGGGAATTTCTCGCTATGGCGGCAAGACTTATCTATATTAAAACAGTTTCACTTTTACCAACTTATGCTGAAGCAATTGCCCTTAAAAAGGAGCTTGAAGGGCGATTGATTGAGTATTCACTTTGTAAGAAAGCGGCGGCTTTGCTACGGGAGAAGTATGTTGGAGATTCAATTTTTGTTCGTAAGCAAGTTGAAGTTGAAGTTGATAGAACTTATAACAGGCTACATAATCCCGAGGATTTAGTTTTATCTTTCAAGGATTTTGAAGCTAAGTCTGAACTTAACAAACCGTTATCCACAAAGGATTTTAGACCTCTTGTTTCAAAAAAAGTTTACTCTGTTACCGCAAAAATTTTCTATGTTTTAAAAACTTTGTACAGTGGTGAGATTTTTGATATGACAAAATTGTACTTTGGAATTGCAGAAAAGTCAGAGAGAATCGCTACTTTTCTTGCAATTTTGGAACTTACAAAATCTGGTAGAATTATGCTTAATGAGGACAACAGCAAACTTTGGTTTGAAAAAGGGAAAAAAGTTTGAAAGGAAATATGAATGCAACTTGATGAAAAAATTTCTATAATTGAGGCAATACTTTTTTCTAGCGGTGACCCGATTAGTGAGGAAAGTTTGTCTACCGCTTCAGGTGTTGAGGTGGAATCTATTGAAAAAATAATACACTTACTTAATGATAAATATGATAGCATTTCAAGCTCGTTAATTGTAAAAAAATTGGACAAGAATTATCAAATGATGACTAAGAAAGAGTTTTCGCATTTTATAAAACTTGCTCTTGAAAATAAGAGAAATGTCACTCTTTCTCATGCGGCTATGGAGGTACTTACAATTGTGGCGTACAACCAGCCAGTAACCAAAAGTTTTGTGGAAAATGTCCGTGGAGTTGACAGCAGTTCTATTGTAAATTCTCTTGTTGACAAGGATTTACTTGAGGAAGCAGGGCGACTTGATGTACCAGGGCGACCAATTTCTTACAAGACAACAAATACTTTTTTACGTTGTTTCCAGCTTTCTTCGCTAACTGAATTACCACAGCTTTCAAGTCATAATGAGCAATTAAGTTTTGACGAAGTAAAACAACAAGCGTGACGCTTGCGGGGCAACCCCGCTGTTATGCCCGCACTACACAAAGCAATGTAGGGAAAGTGGCTACTGCGAGGTCATAGGTTGCTAAATATCACATTAAACTAGTGCAACCCCGCTGTTATGCCCGCACTACACAAAGCAATGTAGGGAAAGTGGTTACTGCGAGGTCAATTGACTAAAAATTAATATATAATTAGGAGGGGAGTATGCTTGCACTTTACATTATTTTTGGCATAATCGCATTTTTTTACTTAATATTGCATATTCCTGTGAGAGTTATTTTAAAACACGACGGGGAGAAGTTTTTTTATAAAGTAAAGTATATGTGCTTTACACTGTTTCCTGTTAAGAAAAATAAAAAGAAGAAAAAACCTAAGAAAAAGAAAAAAAGCAAAGCCCAAAAAAATGAAATTATTACTGAAGAAGATAAGGATTTAGCGATTAAAGAGGCGAAAGAAACTCTTGCTGATGATGTTGAAAACATTGAGAAAAGTGAAGATTTCACCGAGGAAAAAAAGTCGGAACTTGATGAAACTTTGGAGCAAATTGACGAAATTTTAGATGAAGTTATTGAGGATAAAGAGAAAAAAGCTAAGATTTCTGACCAAATAAAAAAAGTTAAGGAAATGTATGAAAGTGCAAAACCTTACCTTCCTACAGCGGGACGAACTTTACAAAAATTATTGAAAGCTATTAAAATTAAGATAAAATATTTATATCTTGGGATTGCTGATGAAGATGCTTGCCAATGTGCTTTAAAGTATGGTAAAATTTCAGCAATTTTCTATAATGTTTACAATTTGTTAGGGGGTATTTTTACCTTGAAAGCGAAAAAAATTCACCTTGAAAGTAAGTTTAATCAAGATAAAATGGAGTATAAAGTTGATGTTTTAATATCCGTTTTGCCTAGTACAATCCTTGCAATTTTGATTTCTGCGGCTGTAAAAGCCTTGAAAATATACTTAAAAAGTAAAGACAATACTCAGAAAAAATCTAAGAAAAAGAAGAAAAACATTAATAAAAAAGTTATGAAAAAAATATAGAAAGAGGTATTATTATGGGGTATCCTATTGAAAATTTAGTAGAAAAAGCTTTGACAAAAATTCGTGAAATGAGTGACGTGGAAACTATTATCGGTGAGCCTATTAAAGGCACTGGCGACGTGACTATTATCCCTGTTTCAAAGGTTTCTGTTGGTTTTGCTGCGGGCGGCTCTGACATTCCTACTGCTAAGACAAGTAAAGATATTTTTGGTGGAGGAAGTGGCGCTGGTTTAACAATTTCACCTGTTGCATTTATTGTTATAAATAAAGATGGAAATGTTGAACTTTTACAGATTTCTCAAGGCGATGGCGGAGGAAAATTACTTGGACAACTTCCTGAACTTATCACAAAAGTTAAAGATATGTTCGCAAAGAAAAAAGATGAAGAAGTTGAAACTGAGGACGGAATTGACATTACTATTGAAAAATAATTAGAATAAATAGTTAGTTTTCATACATTTTAAGAGGGAAATTGCACATAATTCATATTAATGAAATTTGAAATATTCAGATTTAATAAAGATGAAAGAGGTGTGTTTTCCTTTGAAAATTTGTAATGGGAAGCCTATTTGTATTGTTAAAAAAATCTCTGTTTTTCCTATGTTATTGCTGTTTTTAAACGTTTATTTTTTTCCTGTTTTTGCAGTTTCTCCACCCGAAATTTCGGCGAAATCTGCAATTTTAATTGAAGAAAAAACCGGCAAAATTATCTATGAAAAAAACGCTTATGAAGAAATGGAAATGGCGAGCACGACAAAAATTATGTCAACAATAATTAGCCTTGAAAGTGGAAATTTGGACGAATATTTCGTTGTTGACAGCGACGCAATTATGGTTGAGGGTTCATCGATGGGGCTTTTAGAGGGCGACTTGGTTACTAAGCGGATTTTAGCTTATGGAATGATGTTGCCATCGGGGAATGATGCTTCTAATGCGACTGCTGTTGCGGTTTCGGGGTCAGTTCCTGAGTTTGTTGCCCTTATGAATGAAAGAGCGAAAGAAATTGGTCTTGAACACACAAATTTTGTTTCTCCTTCGGGGCTTGATGACTACACAGATGACCATTTTTCCACGTCTTACGATATGGCGATGCTCACTCGTGAAGCCTTGAAAAATCCTATTTTTAGGGAAATTGCAGCCACTAAAAATGTTAAGCTTGAGTTTGGAAATCCCCCTTATGCGAGGTGGTTGGAAAGCACAAACAAACTACTGAAAAACGTTAATGGTGTTATTGGCGTTAAGACAGGTTTTACCGACAAGGCAAAACGTTGTTTAGTGTCGGCATGTGAGCGAAATGGAGTGACTTTAATCGCTGTAACTTTGAACGCTCCCGACGATTGGAATGACCACGAAAAGCTATATGATTATGGATTTTCTTCCACAATTTTGGTAGAAATTCCTATTGATAATAAGGTATATTATGCCAATATTGTAGGTGGGGAAATTGACAGTTTAGCCATTGAAATGCGACCTGTTGAGGACTATTTTTATTATGTTGGAGATAAAAATGATGTTGTAACAAAAGTTGTTATGGACAGTTTTTATTATGCTCCAATTTTAAAGGGACAAGAGCTTGGTTTTGTCGGATATTATGACGAAAATGAGTTGTTGTACGCTGTTCCTTTGGTTGCAACAGAGAATATTTCCGAGGAAATATATGTTAAACAGGATAATTTGCTTGACAAAATTAATGATTTTTTACAGAAAATATTTTAAAGTGAAATGCAATTTGTTGATAAATTGACCTACTATATTATATATAAGGTCTGACAAAAATTGTAAAATAAATAAGAAAAGTTGACTCGAACTAGTGAAAATCCGATTTTATGTCGGTTGCAGTTTTGTGCTTTTTGAATTAAAAACAGTTCAAAAAGCACAGAATTTGTAGAAAGGAATGGTCTTAAATGGCAGATATTAGAATACAAAAAATTATGAGTGATGCTGGGTATTGCTCTCGAAGAAAAGCTGAAGAATTGATTAAACAACATAAAGTTAAAGTAAACGGACGTCCTTGCAAACTTGGGGATAAAGCTAATCCAAACAGGGATTTAATCTCTGTAGATGGGCAAAAACTGTACACAAATACAAGGCGAGAACTTTTTTACTTAATGCTAAATAAACCTCGTGGTTATGTTACAACTATGGAAGATGAACTTGGAAGACGCTGTGTTACTGAACTTATGGAGGGCGTAGATTCAAGGGTTTATCCTATTGGAAGGCTTGACAAAAACACTGAAGGATTGCTTTTATTCACAAATGACGGGAATTTTGCGAACAATATTATGCACCCTTCAAAAAGTATCACGAAAACTTATCGTGTAACTGTACGTCCTGACGTAAATGATGACCAACTTATAAAATTGGCTTCGGGAGTGAATATTGACGGGAAAATGACTTTGCCTGCAACTGTAAACGTTATTACAAAAGAGCAAGGTAGGGTAGTTCTTCAAATGACAATTAAAGAGGGAAGAAACCGTCAAGTCCGTAAAATGTGTGAAGCTGTTGGACTTGAAGTAGCAAGACTAAAAAGAACGTCCATTGGTCCAATCCGTCTTGGAATGTTAAAACCTGGTACTTTCCGTGAACTTACAGCGGAAGAGTTACGCGCAATCAGAACCGCTATAGGCAACGGCGGCGGCGGAGTAGCCTCCGCTGGCAAATCACG
>CAYJLB010000002.1:15423-49716 GCA_964370845.1 uncultured Oscillospiraceae bacterium | reverse complement strand
TCAGAACCGCTATAGGCAACGGCGGCGGCGGAGTAGCCTCCGCTGGCAAATCACGATAGGACTTTGTAAAATGGGGAAGTGCCCAGTTCGCTGTTATTATATAGTTGAAACTTGAATTTCCTTTTAGAGTAGCCTCCGCTGGCAAATCACGTTAGGACTTTGTAAAAAATGGCGTAGTTGTAGGGACAAGGCTTGCCTTGGCTGATAACCTAGCAAAGGTAAAAATTGCAATAAAAAACTGTAAGTTTTGCAATTAGCGGTGGTCTTTATGCTCGAAAAAGAGGGCGAAAAAACTTAGCAAAAATGAGAGGAATATTAATATGCTGACAATATTACAAGCGAAAAATTTCAATCCATATTTTCTAACTTTTGACGAACTTGGCATTCAAGATGAAATTGTCAACGTTCTTGAAGCGGTAAATGGTGAGGAAATTTTAGGATATATCGTTTTTTATTATGAAAATGAATTTTTAGTAGTGAGAAAAGTTGAATGTCAAAATGACCAAAGTTTATATGACGGTCTTGTGCGTTCTGTCCTTTTTTCTGCTTTTAATAATAATATTAATAAGGCGAAATTCTTTGTTGATAATTACGATTGCTTAATAAAACTTAGGTTTTTACCACAAAATGAAAATATTATCCATGATATAGACAAAATTTTGTCCAATTGTAGTTGTAAGTAAAAAATATTTATAATAATATTTCACAAAAATACTTGCAATATACTTAAAAAAATGTTATAATAGTACCGATTTGGGATTTATTACTATATATTAGTATTTGTTGTTGTTAAAATAAATCCTTTTTTGTGCAATAAACTAGTTAATGTACTATATAATAACTTAGATTGTTTGCACAACTCTTAATTTAAACTTCCCACAATTAAGAGCTTTTCTTATTGAAATTTTTTGCCGAGGTGAAGCGGCGGAATGGAGTATTGTTATGGCATCTGACAGCAAAACTGCAAAATTAGTTGAGATGAAAAGTGAGATTATCAAAAATTCTGAAGCGAGAGAACGACTTAACTTACTTTTCGATAATAGTGAATTTACCGAATTAGATTTGTTCACTTTACAAGGGGACAACCTTACTGGGGTTATTACCGCTTATGGTTATGTGGATGGAAATCCTGTTTATGCATTTTCACAAGATAAAAGTGTGAACAATGGTGCTCTTGGCTCTGCTCAAGCTAAAAAAATTAAGAAAATTTATGACCTTGCTGGTAAAACTGGTGTTCCAATTGTTGGAATTTACGATTCGGACGGAATGGTTTTAACTGACGGAATTAATGCACTTTCAGCTTGTGGAGAACTTATGCTTTACACAGCAAATCTTTCTGGAGTAGTACCTCAAATTTCTGTTATTGCAGGAACTTGTGCTGGTACTCAAGCAATTTTGGCTGTATCTGCTGATTTTGTTGTTATGACAAAAGATGCTGAATTATTTATTACTCCAAACAGCAAAATTAGTGAGGGTGAATTCTCATTAAATGCTGCGAAAAATGGTACAGTTTCCCTTGTTTGCGACGATGATGAAACCGCAATGAACAAGGTTAAATCTATAATTACAAAACTTCCTACAAACAACTTAGCGCCTATTCCTATGTATGAATTTGATGAGCCTACTTCTGCTATAGGTAGTGATGCAGATTCAATGGTTAAGGCTATTGCTGACGAGGGTAGTGTTATTGAACTTTCACCTGATTTTGGTTTAGCTTCTTATACTGCTTTTGCAACTGTTGCTGGTGCAACTGTTGGTTTTGTTGGAACAAATAAAACTTCTGATAAATTAAATGTTGATGATTGTTCAAAAATCGCTCGTTTTGTAAGAACTTGTGATGCTTACTCAATTCCTGTTGTAACATTAGTTGACACTGAAGGCTTCTGCATTAGTGGAGTGGCTGAGAGAATGGGTAGTATTCGTGATGTTGCAAAAGTTTCTTCTGCTTATGCTGAAGCTACTACTGCAAAAATTGCACTTATTACAGGTAAAGCTTACGGAGCGGCTTATATTACATTGGCTGGACGTGGAGCAAATGCCGACCTTACATATGCTTATACAACTTCAGTTATTAGTGCTGTTGACCCATTTACAGCAGCTGAATTCTTGTATCATGACAAGTTAAAAGGTGCTGAAAATCTTGAAGATAAGAGAAATGAACTTGCTACTGAATACGCAATTAACGAAGCAAGTGCTTTTATTGCGGCTCAAGAAAATTGCATCGAAGACATAATTAGCCCAGCTGATACTAGACAAACTATTAGAACTGCTCTTGAAATTTTATCGAGTAAGAGAATTTCGAGAATGCCTAAAAAACATAGCAATATGCCTTTCTAGGTCTTGTTTAATAAAAATTTAATTTATTTGGAGGAATTACAAATGAAAAGATATAATATTTCAGTAAATGGTACTACATATGATGTTGCGGTTGAGGAAATTACAGGTTCAGCAGCTCCAGTGGCTGTTTCAGCACCTACTCCTGCACCAGTTGCAAAAGCGGCTCCAGCTCCTGCGGCTGCTCCCGTTGTTACAGGTGGAACAGAAGTTAAATCTCCAATGCCTGGTAATATTATTGACGTAAAAGTTGCAGTGGGTGACACAGTTAAGAACGGTACTCCACTTGTAATCCTTGAAGCTATGAAAATGGAAAATGATGTAGTTTCACCTATTGACGGAACTGTTGCAAGCATTAATGTTAAAAAAGGCGACACTGTTGAATCAGGGACTTTAATTGCAGTAATTAAGTAAACTTCTATATAACTACCGAGAAAGGAATGGATTATTATGGCAAAAGTTAGGATTACCGACACTACTTTGCGTGACTCACACCAGTCATTACTGGCGACAAGAATGACTATGGACGAAATGCTTCCAATACTTCCAGCTATGGATAAAATAGGTTTTTACTCAGTTGAGGCTTGGGGGGGAGCAACTTTTGATGCTTGTCTTAGATTCTTAAACGAAGACCCTTGGGAAAGACTTCGTATAATAAAGAAAAATATGCCAAACACAAAAATTCAAATGCTTTTTAGAGGGCAAAATGCTCTTGGTTACCGTCATTATGCAGATGACGTACTTGAATACTTTGTGCAAAAATCTGTTGCAAACGGAATTGATATAATCAGAATTTTTGATGCTTTAAATGATATTAGAAACCTTGAAACTGCTATTAACGCAGCTAAAAAAGAGGGTGCTCATACTCAAGTTGCAATTTCTTATACTTTGGGTGAAACTTTCACTGATGAGTATTATATGCAATATGCTAAACAAATCGAGAGTGCTGGTGCTGAATCAATTTGTATTAAAGATATGGCGGCTTTGTTGACTCCATATACAACTGAAAGATTGACAAAAGCTCTTAAATCAGCGGTAAATATTCCTATTCAACTTCATACTCACTACACTTCTGGGCTTGCTTCAATGTGCTTGCTTAAAGGTATTGAAGCTGGAGCAGATATTATTGATACTGCTATGTCACCACTTGCTTTGGGAACTTCTCATGCTCCTACTGAGTCAATGGTTGCAGCACTTCAAGGCACTGAATTTGATACAGGAATTAGCTTACAAGCTTTAACTGAAATCAGAGCTTACTTTATGAAATTACGTGATAAATACATTAAATCTGGACAAATTGACCATAAATTACTTGCTACTGATGCGAGTGCACTTATTTATCAAGTTCCAGGTGGAATGCTGTCTAACCTTTTATCACAGCTTAAACAAGCCGGTAAAGAGGACAAATTCCAAGACGTACTTGAGGAAGTTCCACGCGTTAGAGCGGACTCTGGTATGCCACCACTTGTTACGCCAACTTCACAAATTGTTGGTACTCAAGCTGTGTTTAACATTATCACAGGGGAAAGATACAAGACTGTTACTAAAGAATTTAAGGGGCTAGTTCGTGGTGAGTACGGAAGAACTCCAATGCCTATTGACCCTGAATTTAGAAAGAAAATTATCGGCGACGCAGAACCAATCGACTGCCGTCCTGCTGATTTAATTGCTCCTGAATACGAAAAAATTAAGGCTGAATGTGCTGAGTGGGTTGAACAAGAAGAAGACGTTCTTAGTTATGCTCAATTTGGTGCTGTTGCTACTAAATTCTTTGAAAAGAGAAGAAATGAAAAGTACAACATCGATTCAAAACATTCTAACTTTGAAAGTAAAGTAATGCCAGTATAAATTTTAATAAAATCAAAGAATAATAAAAGTTTTCGCTATTTTTATAAATAGTAGTAAACTTTTGTTATTCTTTTTTTTAGAAAATATATTGTAATTTATTCAAAATTGTGGTATTATAAATTAGTATGTATAAGTAATGGAGTGATAAAAATGAATATAGAAATGATTAAAAATCCTACTATAGAGGATTGGACTTTTTGTAAAGTATGTACTTTAAATACTGTAGGGAAAAAAATTGTGAACGCTCCTACCGATAAATGGAAAGTTCAGTTGCTTGAAAGTGAGCATAGTCCAATTAGAACTTTGTGGTTTGCTTTTAAAATGGAAATTCCTTATTGGGTTTCGGTGCATTTTGTAAGACATAAATTTGGTGTTGAGCATTTTGTTCAAAGTCAAAGAAATGATAGACAAGGTAAATATGACAGGACAAGCGCTCCTCAAGGTGAGTTAGTTTCTCATGTGATGTATTTGAATGCTACTGAGCTCATTAATATGGCTCATGTAAGGCTATGTCATCAAGCAAGCCTTGAAACAAGACAGGTTATGGAAGAAATTGTAAGGCTTGTGCTTACAACAAACCCTGAATTTGAAAGTGTTTTAGTTCCAAGATGTTTCTATCGTGGTGGAGTTTGTACCGAATTTACACCTTGCGGATTAAACAAAACTTATAAAAAAGGAAATGACAATGAAAAATAAAGGTTTACTTATTGTAATTGACGGTTTGGACGGAAGTGGAAAGTCTACTCAGCTTGAGATTATTTCAAAAAAGTTGGCTGAAAATAATGCTAATGTAAAAACTATTAGTTTTCCTGATTACAATAGTCCGTCGTCCGCTCTTGTGAAAATGTATTTGGCTGGGGAAATATCTAATGATTTAAATAAAGTTAATGCTTATGCTGCGTCCTCTTTTTATGGAGTGGACAGGTTTGCTAACTATAAAATGAATTGGGAAAATGATTATTTAAATGGTGGAATTATCCTTTCGGGGAGGTACACAACCTCAAACGCTATTCACCAAATGGCTAAACTTCCAAAGGAAAATTGGGAGGAATATTTGGACTGGCTTTTTTCTTATGAGTATGAAAAGTTAGAACTTCCTGCCCCTGATTTAGTAATTTTTCTTGATATGCCAATTGAAGTTTCTCAAGAATTAATGACGAAGCGATATGAGGGTGACGAGGGTAAAAAAGATATTCACGAGGGGAATGTTTCCTACCTTGAAAATTGCCGAAAATCAGCTTTATATTGTGGTGAGAAATTAAACTGGGAAGTAATTCCTTGTAGCGAAAATGGAAAACCCTTGTCAATTGATAAAATTTCCCAAATGATATATGGAAAAATAGAAAAATTAATTTAGAAAGGAAAGTTTAAAGTTATGGTATATGTATTTTTAGCAGATGGTTTTGAAGAAGTTGAGGCTATTACGCCTATTGATTATATAAGAAGATGTGAACTTGATGTGGTTACTGTTGGTGTAAAAAGTCAAGTAATTAAAGGCTCTCACGGGATTTCAATTTTAACGGATATTGATGATGAACAAATTGTACTTGATGAAAATTTAGATATGATAGTTTTACCGGGAGGAATGCCTGGAACTTTAAACCTTGAAAAAAATCCAAATGTTCAACGTGCCATTGATTATTGCATTGAGAACGACATTTATATTGGTGCAATTTGTGCTGCTCCGTCAATTCTTGGGCATAAAGGCTTGCTTAAAGGCAAAACTTGCACTTGTTATACTGGGTTTGATTCACAGCTTGAGGGTGCAAATTTCACTGGGGAAGCTGTTGAAATTGACGGAAAAATTATTACTGCAAGAGGCGCTGGAGTTGCGGAGGATTTCTCATTTAAGCTAATAGAAGTGCTTACTGACTCGGCTACTGTTAAAAGATTATATGGTAATTTGAGATGCAACAAGTAAAGAAAAATCCCTACGATATTCGTGAACATAAAAATACTTTGCGGAATAAGTTTAAGGAAATTCGCCTAAACTTTTCTAAAGAAGAAAAAGAGAATTTAGATGAAAAAATCTTTGAAAAAGTGATTAATTCAAAGTTTTATCAAGAATGTGATGTGGTTTTTCTTTTTGTTTCAACAAAAATTGAAGTTGATACTATAAAGCTTATTAATTTTTCTTTGGAAAATGGAAAAAAAGTCGCTGTTCCAAAGTGTGTTGACGGAACTCGGAATATGGATTTTTACTATATAAATTCCGTTGAAGAACTTGAAGTTGCTACATTTTCTGTCCTTGAACCAATTGTAAATATTTGTGAAAAGGTATTGAAAGTTCCCACAAAATCAATTTGCATTGTGCCTGGCTTGAGCTTTGATAAAGAAGGTTACAGACTTGGCTATGGTAAAGGATATTATGACAGATTTTTGTCAAATTTTAAAGGAATAACCCTTGGAATTTGCTACTGTGCTTGCTTTTTTGGAACACTTCCTCACGGGAGATTTGATAAAAAAGTAGATTATTTAGTAACTGAAAAATTTATAAAGAGCTTTTTATTAAAGTAGTGAAAAGAATGAATTTTAACCCTTGATAAATGAAAGGACTGTATAAAGTGGACCAAAACAACAATTTAAACGGGCAATTTGGACAAAATAATGAACAGGATAAAAAGGACGTAAATGAAGTTCTTTTTGACCCAAATAAATCCGAAAACAGAAAGAGAAGAATTTTCGCCGAAGAAGTGGAAGTTCCTGTGCGACAAAAAAAGAAGCCTAAACGTAAAAAACGTATTGTTACTGGGGCAATATTAACTATACTAGTAATTTGCGTTTCAGTTATGATTTCCGCGGTGATAATTACTTTTGCTACCGATTATATGGGCATCGGCGGAAGTAGTAACGAGATTGAATTTGAAGTTGAAAGCGGTGCTACTCAAGAAGAAATTATTGCTGAACTTGAAGACCGTGGAATTATTCAAAGTGCTTTTTTCTTTGAAATATTTCTAACTTTGTCAGGTAGCGAGTTTGAACTGGAAGAAGGAACTCACACTTTGACAAATGCAATGACTTATTCAACAATAATAAACAGTTTGACATCAACGGTTTCAAGCAGTGGAACTGAAATTGAAAGGCTAACTTTTGTTGAAGGGACAACTCTCCAACAAGCGGCTCAAATGCTTGAGGACAACAATATTTGTTCAGCAGAAGAATTTTTAACTGCATTTAATGAATCAACGGGAGCATATGATTTTGAAAGTGAAGTTCCTAGCGACCCATTAAAATTCAATCAATTTGAGGGATATTTGTTCCCTGACACATATGATTTTTATATAGGTTCAAATCCTGATGTGGTAGTTTCAAGATTAAGACAAGTTTTTGCACAAAAAATTTATGCTAATTATACGGAACAAATTAATGCTAGCCAATTTACTCTTGACGAAGTTATTACTTTAGCTTCAATCGTACAAGCTGAGGCTGCGAATTACGAAGATATGCAAATGGTTGCTTCTGTATTCTTGAACAGAATTAACAATAGCGACATTTATCCAAAGCTTGAATCCGACCCTACTACAAACTTTGTGGAAGAAATTATTATGCCTAATATTGAGGTTGATAATGAGGAAATGTTCACAGCTTATGACACTTATAAAGGTAACGGGCTTCCTCCTGGGGCAATTTGTAATCCTGGTGAAGATGCAATTAAGGCAGTGTTAAATGCTGCTGAAACTGAGTATTTCTATTTCTGTGCAAATATTGATACAGGGGAAATTTACTACGCACAAACTCTAGCTGAACACGAACAAAATCTTGTATTGGCTAATTTAGTATAAATTTTTAAGGGAGGGAGAAAATCCCTTCCTTTCTATATATTTTGTCAAAAAAGAGAGGATACAATTGTTTATGATAGATTTAAGTAGATTAGAAGTCCTTGCACCTTCAGGGGATAGGGAATGTTTTGACGCTGCACTTGATTACGGTGCTGATGCAATTTATATCGGAAGCAAAGACTTTGGAATGAGAGCATCGCCGAAAAATTTCACTTTTGAAGAAATGAAAAATGCTGTTGAAACTGCTCATAAAAGGGGAGTAAAGGTATATTTAACTTGCAATATTCTTCCACGAAATGATGAAATTGCACATTTTCAAGAGTTTATCGAAAGTGCTGTAGCAGCAAATGTTGACGCAGTAATTGCTACTGACATTGGGATAATGTCCCTTGTGAAAAAATTTGCCCCTGATATGGAAATTCATATTTCAACTCAAGCTGGCATTGTGAATTATGTGACAGCAAACGAATTTTATAATATGGGTGCAAAAAGGGTGGTTCTTGCAAGAGAATTGTCCCTTGATGAAATTGCTACAATAAGTGTTAAAACTCCTAGAGATTTGGATATTGAAGCCTTTGTTCACGGGGCAATGTGCGTTTCTTTTTCGGGGAGATGCTTGCTTTCAAATTATATGGTAAATCGTGACGCAAATAGGGGAGAATGTGCTCAACCTTGTCGCTGGAAATATCATTTGGTTGAGGAAAAACGCCCTGACGAGCATTATGACATAACTGAAAATGAAGAGGGTACTTACATAATGAACGCAAAGGATATGTGTATGTTACCTCATATTGATAAGGTGGCAAAAGCTGGTGTTACAAGCCTTAAAATTGAGGGTAGGGCAAAGTCATCTTACTATGTTTCGGTAGTAACAAATGCTTATAGACAAGCTGTTGACATACTAAAAAAAGACCCTGATAACTTTACTTTGCCAGAATGGTTAAAGGAAGAAGTTTATAAAGTTAGTCATAGAAATTATTGTACTGGATTTTTCTTCGGGCACCCAAAAGACTGTCAGTATTATGAAAACAGCGGTTATATTCGCAGTTATGATGTGGTTGGAATTGTTAAAGAGTGCAAAGACGGATTTTTGTACGGAAGTCAACGTAACAAATTTTCAAAGGGTGAGGAAGTGGAAATTATGTCGCCTGGAGGAAAAGAGCCAATTAAAATGAACATCGATTTAATTTTTAATGGAAAAGGTGAAGAAGTTGAAACTGCAAACCATGCAACAATGGATTTTTCATTGCCGTTGTTTGGGTTAGATGTTCCAAAAAATTCAATTATTAGACGTTCTGCAAATATCAAGCCATAAGGATTGAAAAACTCAAAATAGGGAATGACAAACTATGTTTTGTCATTCCCTATTTTTATACCTTGTTATAATCTGAAAATTCGCATTTAAAATCGGAATTTTCACTTTCAAGGCTAATTAATTCCTTGCTGTCTTTGTGGAATTTCAACGTGAAATCTCCGTTCTCGGTAGAAATATGAGTAGAAATATCATCTTCATTTTGCTGGAATTCTAATTCTTCTTCAAAAATAAATTGGTCAAGAACTTTTGTGATTTCTTCATAAATTGGAGCAGTTGGGAGCTTATCTTTTAAAATTGTGGTTTCTAGTCCCAAAAAAGTGATTAAAATTTCCTCCTCCAAATAGCTAACAGCTAGCCCTGAAACCGTTTCGGGAGCGGAAAATTGTATCTCCCAACCTCCATTTCCAAGTCGCATTAACGTCATATCTGCATTAAAATCGTCGCTCTCATAACTGCAATTTACAGAAAAAATATTGTCGATTTTGATAGGTTCAGCTACTTGATTACAGCCAGAAAAAAGTAAAATAGTTGCCATAATTAAGATGAAAAGTATCTTTTTCAAAGAAAAAACTTCCTCTCTGTTTTAATTTTTAAACAAAGATGGCAAAAAGTCAATTAAATCCGACGGTAACATCGCCCTTTTTGAGAATTTTTCACTTGCAAGCTCTCCAGCAAGAGAGTGGAAATATGTTCCTAAAATCATTCCATTAGAAACTTCAATTTTCTGTGCAATAAAAGAAGAAATCATTCCAGCCAGTATGTCGCCGCTTCCTCCTTTTGCAAGTCCACAGTCCCCTCGGGAGGAAACGAACTGTTCCAAAGAGCTTGTTGTGATGAGGGTTCCAGCACTTTTTAGTACAAGATTGACCTTGTATTTTTTGCAAAATTCTCTTGAAATGGCAAGGCGATTTTCCTCAATTTCTTTCACAGAAAATCCGGTTAACCGAGAAAATTCACCTAAATGTGGTGTCAGAATTACTTCGTTTTTTGCCTCTCTAAGACAATCTATGCAACTTGTCAGTACATTTATTCCATCAGCGTCAATAATTATTGGAACTTCTACATTTTTTATTATCCATTGCAAAAGCTTTTTTGTTATTTCAGAATTTCCACGCCCACATCCAAATAAAATTGCAGTTTTTCTTTGTAAATTTTCCCTCAAAGTAACAATATTTTCATCAAAATTTTCAGTTAATTCCAAAAAAGTAGCTTCGAAAATTGCTGATGAAAGGGAAGAAATCACATTTTTTGTTGTGGCAAGGGTAGCAATTCCCACTCCGCAACGCAAAGCGGAAATGGTAGAAAGTCCCGCCGCACCGATGTATTTTTCGCACCCTGAAATATTGAGCAAAGTCCCAAAATCTCCCTTATTTGAATACTCATCTCTTTCGGGCAACATTGAATAGACAAAATCATTTGTTAGCTCCACAATTTTTTCATCAATTTCAAAGATTTTGCTCTTGTCAAGATTTATATCAACAACAGAAATTTCTCCGCAAAAACTTTTGAGAGGTTGAAACAATTGTCCAACTTTTTTATAACCAAAAGTTACAGTGTAGTCGGCGTTAAATGTGGATTTTGAGCAACTTCCACTTAAAGCATTTCCCCCTGAAGGAATATCGCAAGCAATTTTTATCGCTGAGGAGTTGTTCGAAATTTCAAGTATATTCACCAAATTTTCCTGTAAAATTTCCCCTTTAAAACCTGTTCCGAAAAGGCAATCCACAATAATTTCACTTTCAATAGGAATTTTCTCTACAATTATAACTTTTGAATTAAGTTTAGAAAAAGCAGTTTTTGAAATATCGGTTAAAGGCTCTCCTAAAGGCAAAACAAGATAAATTTCATAATCAAGTTCAGCTAAAATCCTAGCCGAAACAAAGCCATCACCGCCATTATTTCCTTTTCCGCAAATAAAAGTGACAATTTTTTTATCAAAAGTTTTGATATACTCTGCCAATTTTTCCCCAGCAAATTCCATTAAATTATAAAAAGAAATGCCCCCGTTTAAAGAGGCATTTTCTAAAAATTTCATTTGCGAAGGAGTCACAGCATAATTTCTCATAATGCTCGTCCTTTCTTTTAATAGCTATGTTTTAAGTAAGGTTTCATATTCTTTAAAGTTTTTTCGTTTGGTGAAAATACTACTCTAATATTACCTTTTTTTCCATAAGAAAATTCAGCAAAATACTTAGCTTCCTCACCATTGGAACTTAAATCAAAAGTTTTTCCGTTAAATTTAGGAGTTTTTTCAGTGTATTCGCCATACTTTGTAAAATTTCTAATAGAAGTTGTAGCTACTCTTTTTCTTCTTTTTTTTGCTATAATTTTGTCAAAGTCGATGATGTCGGTAGTGACGATGTACTCATACTCCAAATTTTGTCTTGAAATTAACAAATAAGCACCAAAAATTGAACCAGCAGTTAATATAACACCTAAAAATGGTGATACATAAAGGGAAACAATTGCAAATGAAATATAAGAAATTATAGATGCAAGCACCACAACCCCCGTTGTAACTAATAAATCCTTTCCAGATTTTTGCCTTTTGACAAGTTGTTCACTAAATACGTCCATTATAGACCTCCGTTTGTTTAATATGTAAAAAATACTTTACAAATTATATCATATTTTATTTTATTTTGCAATAGGTTAAATATATTTTCACAAAATTTTCATCATTTATATTAGAAATCCACCGTTAATGGAAAAAACTTGCCCTGTAATAAAATCCGATTTTTCATCAATTAGAAATTCGATTACTCGGGATATATCCGCGGGTGTACCTAGTCGTCCAACAGGGGTTTCATCTGCCAAAATTGCTAAATCTTCTGCTGAAAAACTGCTAATCATATCAGTTTTTATCACTCCAGGAGAAACGCAGTTTACTGTGATGTTGGACGGGGCAACTTCCTTAGATAATGCTTTTGTAAAGCCAATTATAGCAGCTTTTGATGTTGAATAAGCTACCTCGCAAGAAGCTCCAGTTTCTCCCCAAATTGAGGAAATATTTACAATTCGCCCATATTTTTGACTTATCATCAAAGGCAATATTTCCTTAGTTAAATTAAAAGCACCAGTTACATTTACAGAGAAAATCTCATTCCATTCTTCAAAAGTTGTGTCTTGAAAAAGTTTGTAGGAAGAAATCCCAGCATTGTTAACTAAAATATCAATGCTTTTAAAATCTTTTATTATTGAATTAGTTAAATTTTTAACTTCATTGTGATTAGAAATATCACATTTATAGCTGATAGCTTTTATATTAAAGTGAGAAATTTCTGCTAACACTTCTTGCATTTTATTTTCATTATTTTTATAGATAAGAGCCACGTTATAACCCTTTTTTGCTAAAGTTATAGCAGTTTTTGCACCGATACCTCGAGATGCACCTGTTATTACAGCAGTTTTTGACATTTTTTACTCCAACTTTCTTTTTTTTTTAGCTTTATTTTTACATTATAAATTTAAATATAAGAATTTTCGCGAATTAAAATTTTATGTTAACTTTATTTTAATAATATGTTAATTTGCAATGATGAAAATGCAAGATTGCAAATGTAAAATTTCATTTTTGCAAATTTGATAAATTTGGTTAATATTTCAAATTTATTTTTCTATTAGTGAAATATCCTTGACAATAATGATACTATATGGTAAAATAAATGTCAAGATGTTAAAGTGTGAAAGGGGAAGATTTATTATGACTATGCCAAATCATGAAAGAGAATTATATGATTTATTCAAAAAAAATGCAGAGATATATGACATTAGTACGGTGAATAAAGACCGTTATAATGTTAAAAGAGGGCTAAGAAATGCCGATGGAACAGGTGTTCTTGCTGGATTAACTAAAATTTGTAATGTTCATGGTTATGTTCTTGATGAACATGAAAAAACTCCTATTGATGGTGAACTTATTTATCGTGGTTATAACGTGCGTGACTTAATTGGCGGCGTTGAAAATGTTGATAGATATGGGTTTGAAGAAGTTGCTTATTTGCTTTTATTGGGTGAACTTCCTAATAAAGAACAACTTGACGCTTTTAATAAAGTACTTGAAACTTATAGAGTTTTGCCTGAATTTTTCTTTGAAGATGCAATTCTAAAAACTCCATCAAAAGAAATTATGAACAAATTAGGTGCTACAATTTTGGCACAATACACATATGATGAAGATCCTGAGGCTTCTGATTTTGATAAAGAAGTTCAAGTTGCAATGAGAATTATTGCAAGAATGCCTTCACTAATTGTATACTGTTTCCAAGCTATGAATAGACACTATAATCGTGATAGTATCATTATGCATAGACCTATTCCAGGTGAAAGTACAGCACAAACTATACTATCATTGCTTCGTACTGATAGACAATATACTAAAGAAGAAGCATATCTTCTTGATTTATGTTTAATGTTACACGCTGAGCATGGTGGTGGTAATAACTCAACTTTTGCAGTAAGAGTTCTTACTTCTTCGGGTTCAGATGCTTATGCTGCATATTCTGCTGGTGTTGGTTCGTTAAAAGGACATAGACACGGTGGTGCAAACAGTAAAATTATGCAAATGCTTGATTTTATTGAAAACGATGTTAAAAACTGGGAAGATAGAGAAGAAGTTGCTGAATATTTAAGAAAAATTCTTCGTAAAGAAGCTGGGGACAAATCTGGACTAATTTACGGTATGGGACACGCAATTTACACACTTTCTGACCCTCGTGCAGTGCTGTTGAAACGATATGCAATGGATATGGCTAAGGGAACTGAATTTGAAGCCGAATTTAAGCTGTTACAACTTGTTGAAGACTTAACACCAATTGTTTTTTCTGAAGTTACAGGTTCTGAGAAGGTAATTTGTGCAAACGTTGATATGTATTCAGGGCTTGTTTACAAAATGCTTGGTATTCCAAAAGAATTGAATACTCCAATTTTCGCTGTTTCAAGAATGGCTGGTTGGTGTGCGCACAGACTTGAAGAATTAATGACTTGTAAGAGAATTATGCGTCCTGCTTACAAGGCTATTCAAAAGGCAAGAAACTACACTGAATTAAGTGAAAGATAATTTATTTTAACTAAAAATTTGCTCTCTCAAATAATTGGGGGAGCAATTTTGTGTGATATGAAAATGAGGGGTTTTATGACAGAAGATATTTTAGATTATATAAGAAAAAATGCCAGAATAGGGACTGTTGTTATGGTTTTAACAGCACTATGTTTTGTTTTTTTTGTAGTTGTAACATTGTGTTCAAATGCAATTCAAAGTTATGGAAATGAAATTTATTTTGGTTTTTTGGCAATGATGATAGGTCTTGTAGGGTTAGTTCTTTATTTTAGAAAATATAGCGGTGCGAGATTAAGTTTAAAACTCCTTGAAAATTATAATTTGACAGATTTAGTAAGAGATTTCAATACAAATGTTACTCCACACTTGCAAAGAACTGGAATTTATTTTGCAGGAGATTTTTTATATATTAAAAAAATGAATGCTTTTTTACCTTATTCAGCGATGGCTTGGGTGTATAAAGAAGTTCAAAAAGTAAACGGAATTCCTGTTGCAAAAGGACTTATTATTCGTTTTAAAAAGGGTGAAAAATTTTCCCTTAAGATGAAACAAGACGAAATGGAAAAATTAGCTCAAGTTTTAGTTGAAAAAAATCCAGAAATCCATTTAGGATTTGCTGCGTCCTACCAAAAAGATTACAAAGAAAAAATGAAAAATGATAATTGGGATTAATATTAGTTTAAAATTGTTATATTTTTCACAATATAGTTATGTTGATATAGGTGATATTTTAGTAGAAATACAAAAAAGTACATTTTTTTTACATTTTTTAAGAAAAAACCTTGATAAATTTTAGAAAATTAGTTATAATAAAGTTGTATGTAAAGAATGTCTTTATTTTTTTACAATAGAGGAAGTTTCTTAATACAAAAGACAGTTTAAAATACTGAAAGGAGTCTTGCAATGAATTATTCTCATGAAGTCGAGAGAATGTGTACTCTCAAAAAGGGCCCAAATCACGGTCCTGCTCCTATTCCTGAAGAGGGAAAATGGGTAAAAGCTTATCAAATTTCAGACATTTCGGGCTTAACACACGGTGTGGGCTGGTGTGCTCCTCAACAAGGTGCATGTAAGTTAACACTTAACGTTAAAGCTGGTATTATCGAAGAGGCTCTAGTTGAAACTCTTGGATGTTCAGGTATGACTCACTCAGCTGCTATGGCTGGTGAAATCCTAACTGGTAAAACAATCCTTGAAGCTTTGAACACTGACCTTGTTTGTGATGCAATCAACGTAGCTATGAGAGAACTTTTCTTACAAATAGTATACGGAAGAACTCAAACTGCTTTCTCCGAAGACGGTCTACCAATCGGTGCTGGTCTTGAGGATTTAGGTAAAGGTTTACGTTCACAAGTAGGTACAATTTTCTCAACAAGCGCTAAAGGAGTTCGTTACCTAGAAATGGCTGAGGGATATATCCTTTCAGTTGCTCTTGATGAAGACGACGAAACTTGTGGTTATAAGTTTGTAAGAGTTGGAAAAATGCTTGAAGACATTCGTCACGGCACTGATCCAAAAGAAGCTTACGAAAAGAACGTGGGTAGTTATGGTAGATATGAAAATGCTGCTAAATACATTGACCCACGTGAAGAATAAGGGAGGGTTTTGATTATGGCTAAATTTGAAGGACAAGAAAGAAGGATGCCTAAAATTGAGGCTTGCCTAGCTGAATACGGCTTCAAGACTCTTGAAGAAGCGGACGAGTTCTGTAAATCAAAAGGTATTGATGTTGATTCAATCATTAAAAGCATTCAACAAATTGCATTTGAAAACTGTAGCTGGGCTTATATTCTAGGTACTGCTATTGCAATGAAAAAAGGTATTACAAAAGCTGCTGAAGCTGCTGAAGCAATCGGTATTGGTTTACAAGCTTTCTGTATCCCTGGTTCTGTTGCTGAACAAAGAGAAGTTGGACTTGGTCACGGTAATCTTGGAGCAATGCTTCTTCGTGACGAAACTGACTGTTTCTGTTTCTTAGCTGGACACGAATCATTTGCAGCTGCTGAAGGTGCAATTGGTATTGCTAGAACTGCTAATAAAGCTAGAAAAGCTCCACTTAGAGTTATTCTAAATGGTCTTGGAAAAGACGCAGCAATGATTATCTCAAGAATTAACGGTTTTACTTATGTTGAAACTGATTATGATTTTGCAACTGGCGAACTTAAAGTTGTAAGAGAAAAAGCTTACTCTGATGGAGATAAGTCAAAAGTTCGTTGCTATGGTGCAAACGATGTTCTTGAAGGCGTTGCAATTATGAAAGCTGAAAAAGTTGACGTTTCTATCACTGGTAACTCAACTAACCCAACACGTTTCCAACACCCAGTAGCTGGAACTTACAAAAAATGGGCTATGGAAAACAGTGTTAAATACTTCTCAGTAGCATCTGGTGGTGGTACTGGTAGAACACTTCACCCTGACAATATGGCAGCTGGTCCTGCTTCTTATGGTATGACTGATACTATGGGAAGAATGCACGGTGATGCTCAGTTCGCTGGTTCATCATCTGTACCTGCTCACGTTGAAATGATGGGTCTAATCGGAGCTGGTAACAATCCAATGGTTGGTATGACTGTTGCTTGTGCTGTTGCTATCGAAGAAGCTTGTAAATAATACAAAAATCCTCCCTATTTTTAGGGAGGATTTATTATTTAACAAAAAAGTATACAATAAAATATTAATCTGTATTTGTGCTAGGTGAGTTCAGTAATGAGCAATTTCCATTACAATATGTGAAAAAAATTAAAAAGTGTGGTCGATTGTGCTTTTAGGATATTTAAAATACCCACCATCTATTATTTTTTCGCAAATATTGCAAAAACGAGTGTATAATTGGTATTCGTAATAACAATCTTCACCGGCATATTCACCTAAAATGATATCAACGTTGGTGTGTGGACAATTTGAATTGGATTGTTCATAAACGTCAGTTGTAATCATCAAAACGTCATTTAAAGTTGTGTTTGGTAAAAAAGCTACATCAAGCTTTTCATAGGTTAGAGTTTTTTGAAGTATTTCTAACTCTTGTTTTGCTAAATCATGAGAAATCAGAGTATTTTCATCTGGAGTTTGCGCAATAACTATTGTGTTAATTCCTAAAACACTTATGAAAATAAAAGCAAAAGTAAGAAATAAAGCCACTTTTTTCTTCATAAATACCATTCCTTTCCTCTAAAGTAGTTCATTTGATTGATGAATGAAGTTTGAAAATATAATTTTCAAACACCGTTTTGTGCTTTTCGCCAAATATGACAGGCGAAACTTTTTTATAGCGAACTTATTCGCATAAAAACATGATGTGAATAAGTCGCACAAAACTAAGAAAGGTTTAGTCATAAATTTGAAAGTTCGTTTTTTGCCTACATAAATTATAACATATTTTTTTTGTAAAAAATAGTAATAAAATATACAAAAAAACAGTATTGATTATGTGAAATGCTAATATAATAAAACGGTATTAAAGAAAACTTATTATAATTTTATATAATAAAAAAGGGCGGAAATAGATTCCGCCCCTAAAAAGGTGTTTATTCTTGCACGTTTTATTGCGAGCAAAGATACAACGTCACGTTATATAAAACAAATTCCAAAACAAACCTATAACCTCGCAGAAACAAAAGTGCGACTTTTGCTTTGTGGAGTGCGGGCAAGAACGCAACGTCACGTTGCCCTCGCAGAAACAAAATTGCCCTCTTTTACTAAGTTCGGTGCGGGCATAACAGCGGAGTTACTCCGCCCTTTCGAAGGTGATGGAGGTGTAGTCGGAAGTTTCAGGCATTGTGCCGTAACTAATACCAGTTATCTTAATATCAAACCACTCGGAATGATTTCCATAAGTTGGTAAATTATCTTCTCCGAGAAGTTCGATTGCTTCTGAAGTGTCTAAAGGAGTGCTAACGTATGTGCTAGGTTTTGTTCCATATCCAATGAGAAATCCTGCATCTAAAACATTTTCTTCAAGTTGAAGTGAATATTCATACAAACCAAAGTCGTAGAAAATTCTTGCCCTTGTATAAGCTTCACCCTCTAAAGCAATGTTCGCTGTATACATTGGATAGTAAAATTGGCTTTCTTCATCTCCTCCGATTGAAAGATTTATGTCAGTAACTGTGAAACCGCCAATTTCGTGACCTATTTCAATATCACGATAATCATAAACGTTAGTTGGGTCTTTTGTTATAAATTCATAGCCTGATAATTCATATTCCGCCCAAACTGACCATTCTGATTCGTAGTAATCGCTGATAATAATTTTTGTAATAATTGCGTATTGAGCCAAATCAACGTAAGGTTTATCAGGATTTTGAAGTTGGTCGCTTGAATAATATCTAAGCAAATCTTCTTCGGTCGTGTATAAAGTGTTTAGCTGTATTCCGTTTGTTCCGTCGTCGGGATAATAGGTAATAAAACGCCCGTCAAGTATGCTTTCATGTGGAACGATTTCGTATTCGTACGCTCCGTAAGTTGGTATGTGGACAAAAGTGTAAGCTTCTCCTTCAAGAACTAAATAAGCTTGTTTGTCAGTATCTGTGTTAGAGAATATTTTTTCAGTTACAGTAAAATTGCCAATTTCGTCACCAATTTCAATTTCTGCTAAATCATAAGCAGGTATGTCTTCTGTTTTGTCACTTATACCAAGAACTTCGTAATCGCACCAAAATGAATTTGAGGATTCATAATTAAAGTTTAAGTAAAGTCTTGTAATTTTAATTGGAACTTGCATTTCATGTAAATAAGGAATAGTATCCTCGTCCCAATAACGTAATAAGTCTTCTTCAGATGTGTATAAATAGTCAATTGAGTGTGCAAGGTCAGGGTAAAGTGCTATAAAATCAGCGTAGAATAATGGATTTTCAGGAACTAATCCGTATTCAAAAGCAATGTCTTGAGTATGTAAAGTTGCGTAGGTAACTAATTCGCCCTCAAGTTCTAAATAAGCGTAATTATCTTCTTCAAAAACTATATCAGTAATTTGGAAGTATCCTATATATTGTCCTATTTGATAGTCCGAAATATCAAAAGTTGTATAAGGTATTTCTGTTGGCTGTAATTCTGACATCGGTTCAACAGTTGGTTCTTCTGTTTCTGTAGCTGAAGTTTCTTCTTCTTTTTCAGTAGTAGCTTCTGTGGTTGATGATGCAGCGGGTGTAGTTTCTGTTGCTCCACTATCGCCTTCTTCACCACAAGCAGTAAAAATAAGTAGAGTTGACAATACTAATGCGAATAATTTTTTCATAATATGACCATTCCTTTCTAGAAAAATAATTTTTTGAAATATTTTAACTAAATAAATTATAGCATAATAAAATGACCATTTCAACAAAGTTACTAAAATGTAACAATTTAGTAAGAAGATTGTAATGAAAGTTACAAAAGTATGGAAATAAATTTCCATACTCGGATTTTAGCTTTTCGCCAAGCGGGCGAAACTTTTTCACTTTAAAAACTTGGTGAAAAAGTCGTAAAATCCTAATGTAGTGCGTAATTGCATGGTCATAAGATTGAAAATAAAATTTTCAAACAACGTTTTGTGCTTTTCGCCAAATACGACGGGCGAAACTTTTTTGCTTTAAAACTTGTGTAAAAAAGCTACACATAACTTAGAAAGGAATGGTCATAAAAATGTAGTTTGAAATAAAAAATAAAATAATTTGAAAAAACCCTTGACAAATGGGAAATCATAGTATATAATAATTAAGAAAATAAAGCAGAACAGTTCCGTTCTCACCTACCGATAATTATGTTGGTATGGTCAATACTAGATTATTAGCGATTTTATGTCGCTTTTATAAGTATGAGTGTGGACGTTTAGTTTTGCACTCATTTTTGTTTATCATAATTTTTGGAGGTGCTGACCATTACAAACAAAGAACTGCAAATCAATGAAGAAATTAGAGACCCTCAAATTCGTGTAATTGATTCTAATGGAGATCAACTTGGACTTTTGTCCTCAAAAGAAGCTTTAAACATAGCTATTGAGAAAGATCTTGACTTAGTTAAGATTGCACCTATGGCAAAACCGCCTGTGTGCAAAATCATGGACTATGGAAAGTATTGTTTTGAACAGACGAAAAGGGAAAAAGAAGCAAGAAAGAATCAAAAGATTGTTGAGATTAAAGAAGTAAGAATGACATCGGCTATTGATACACACGATTTTGAAACAAAAGTTAACCAAGCTAAAAAGTTTTTAACTTCTGGTGACAAATTAAAGGTTTCTGTTCGTTTTAAAAAGCGTGCTGTTGCTCACCCGCATTTAGGTGAAAAACTATTAACGCAATTTAAAGAAGAAGTTGCAGAGGTCGGTGTAGTTGATAAACCAATCAAGATGGAAGGACGTAGCTTAGTTATGTTCGTTTCACCTAAAGCTTCAAAATAAGAATAAGGACTTAACTTCAAGTCTTTGCAAAAATTTTAAGGAGGATACTCTAAATGCCAAAAATGAAAACCCATAGTGGTGCAAAAAAACGTTTTAGTGTTACTAAAAATGGTAAAGTAAAATACCAACACGTAAACAAAAGACATAGACTGAATTCTAAGGATCACAAACGTAAAAGAATTCTAAGAGTGGGCGGATATGCTGATGCATCAAACGTACCATCAATCAAACTATTAATTCCTTACAAATAAGCAACGGCTTTTAAGGGAAAAAACAAACGATAAAAATATAAAGCGGAGGTTAGTATTATGGCACGCGTAAAAGGCGCAATGATGACTCGTAAGAGAAGAAATAAAGTACTAAAGCTTGCAAAAGGCTACTGGGGAGCTAGAAGTAAGCACTTTAAAATGGCAAAAGAAGCAGTTATGAAATCTGGTCAATATGCATATATTGGTCGTAGACATAAAAAACGTGACTTCAGAAGACTTTGGATTACAAGAATTTCTGCTGCTGCTAAAATGAATGATATGAATTATTCAACATTCATGAATGGCTGCAAAAAAGCTGGAATTACTTTAAACAGAAAAATGCTTTCAGAAATTGCTATCAATGATGCTGCAGGATTTACTGCACTTACTGAAAAAGCAAAAGCTGCACTTTAATTAATATGAACACGCTCATTTTCTGAAATTGAGCGTGTTTTATGCATTTTATAGAAAAATAACCTGATTAATTTGAAAGGAATGGTTGTTTTTATGTTTATTACAAGTAAAGATAACAGCAATATAAAGCTGTGTCAAAAGATTTTATCTTCAAAAAAAGAAAGAAATGAGCATAATTTATTTTTTTTAGAGGGGATGAGAATTTTTGAGGACGCTTTAATTGAAAAATTAGAGATTGAAAAAGTTTTTGTTACAAAGAGTTTTACTGAAAAGTTCACTGAATTTTACAACGAAATTTTATACAAATTAGACAATAATATTATCTTTGAAATTAGCGATGAATTAGGGCAAAAACTATCTGATACTAAAGCACCACAGGGGATTTTTGCTTTAGTGAAAAAAATTGAACGTAAATTTACTCCGGAACATATCAAGAAAACTAACAAATATTTAGTATTAAATAATCTACAAGATCCAGGAAATATTGGTACAATTATAAGGACTGCTGACGCTGTTGGCATTGACGGAATTTTTATGACAAGTGATTGTTGTGAGCTTTTTAACCCGAAATTAGTACGTTCTACTATGGGTTCGCTTTTTAGAATGGACATTTTCGAGGGATTTACAATACTTGAAATTGTGGAAATCTTTAAGGAGAATAAGATTAAAACTTATTCTGCTGTTATTGATAGTGGCGCAGTTTCTGTCACTGAATGCGATTTTTCTGAAGGTGGACTTGTTGTTATCGGAAACGAAGGAAACGGACTTCCTAAAGAAATTGCTGAGTTAACGGATTTTAAACTTTCTATCAAAATGAAAGGCAATGTGAATTCCTTAAACGCAGCAATGGCAAGCGGAATTATTATGTGGGAAATGACGAAATAGCACTTTTTAGAAAGGGTGAGATTTTTGAATAAGAAATACTGGATATGGTTATTACTTGCTTTAAAACCTGCAAATGTACGAATTTGGCAAATACTTAATGGGTATGATGATATAGAGGATTGTTATCACGGCGTTATTAGCGGACGTTGTAACGTATTAACTAGCAAAGAAAGGGCAGCCTTTAAAGTGGCAACCCTTGAAAAAGCTGAGGAAATTATAAAATATTGCGATAATCACGGAATGAAAATTATTACCTTTGACGATGAAGAAGAATATCCTGTACGATTGAGGGAGATTTATAACCCGCCCAGCGTCTTGTTTTGCTACGGAAATCTTAGTTCTGTCAATGAAAATATTACCCTTGCAGTAGTTGGAACGAGAAATCCTTCCGATTATAGTATTAAAATTGCGGAAGATATTTGTGACAGAATGGTGGAACTTGGAACTGTTTTAGTAAGTGGTTTTGCCTATGGGATTGACTCAATTGCACATAAATCTTGCTTAAAAAGAAATTCAAGTACTATCGCAGTGCTAGGTTGCGGACTTGACTACGATTATCCTGAAGGAAATTCGAAATTTAAGTCAATTATTGCAAAAAGGGGAGCGGTAGTGACTGAATATTTCCCTGGAACAAAGCCGTATTTTGATTATTTCAAGCAAAGGAACAGAATTGTGACTGGTTTGTCCCAAGGATTGCTTATAGTTCAAGCTGGTTCAAGAAGTGGCACTTTAAACAGTGCTTCCCACGCCTTAAGTCAAGGTAGGGACATATTTTGTGTGCCTCCTCACGACGTTTATGACGATAAATATGCTGGAGTTGTAAATTTACTTCGTGATGGCGCAATTCCTGTTTTTTCACATTTGGATTTAGTTTATGAATATTATGAGAACTTTTCTCACAAATTAAATTATGTTCCATCTTACAAAGACCCGTCAGTTATTACTAGGAAAGATTTTTTTGGTGAAAATCCTGATGAAATAAAAGTTCCTAAAGAGAGGAAAACAGCTAAAAAGGCTGTAAAATCGAACAAAGATGATGAAGTTGAAAATTATACAATTGAAATTGATACTTCAAACTTAGAAGGAATGCAAAAAGATATCGTAACATTACTTAAAACTGGGGAACTTCGAGTAGATGACCTTGCTTTAAGGCTTGATTTAGACATTGGAGAAATTTTGTCTACTTTGTCCGAGCTTGAGGTGGAGGGAATTGTAAAAGTTCTTCCTGGAAATAAATATACTATATAAAAAATACTTGCTTAATGCAAAATTTTAGAACAGAAAGGAAAGTTTTTAATGGCAGATTTAGTTATAGTTGAATCACCGGCAAAAGCAAAAACTATAAAAAAATATTTAGGTAAAAATTTTGAAGTTGTGGCTTCAATGGGGCATATTAGGGACTTGCCAAAGTCCAAATTAGGTGTTGATTTAGAGGATAATTTTAATCCATCTTATATAAATATTAAGGGGAAAGAGTCCCTTATTAAAGAGCTTAAAGCGGCTGCTAAAAAAAGTGATAAAGTTTATCTTGCAACCGACCCCGATAGAGAGGGAGAAGCTATATCTTGGCATCTAGCTACTCTTTTAAACCTTGATGTAAACAGTGAAAACAGGGTAACATTTAACGAAATTACTAAAACAGGTGTAAAAGCTGGAATGAGCAACCCTTGTAAAATTAATCTTGACCTTTTTTATGCACAACAAGCTCGTCGTATTTTGGACAGAATTGTTGGTTATAAATTATCGCCGTTTTTATGGAAAAAAGTTCGTAGAGGACTTTCTGCTGGACGTGTTCAGTCTGTAACTGTAAAAATTATTTGTGATAGAGAAAACGAAATTCGTAGCTTTGTTTCCACTGAATATTGGTCAGTTGATGCGAAATTTTTGGCAAACAGTTCAAAAAGACCTTTTGCTGGAAAGCTAACTAAAATTGACGGAAAGAAATTCGATATTTTAACAGGGGAAGAAACACAGGTTGTTTTAGCGGAGTTAGAAGATGCTGAATATTTGGTTTCTGAAATCAAAAAAGGTGTGTCAAAGAAAAGTCCTGCACCTCCTTTTACAACTTCAACAATGCAACAAGAGGCTTCTAAAAAGCTAGGATTTCAAGCTAGAAGAACTATGCGTGCGGCTCAAGATTTGTACGAAGGTATTGATATTCCCGATTTAGGGGCAGTGGGTCTTATCACTTATATGAGAACTGACTCCCTTAGAATTTCTGATGATGCAAGAAGTGAAGCTTATAAATATATCACTGAAAAGTATGGCGCAAACTATCTTCCACCTGAACCAAGGGTTTATAAATCTAAGAAGAATGCTCAAGATGCCCATGAAGCGGTTCGTCCAACTATGGTGGAACTTACTCCCGAAAAAATAAAGGAAAGTTTAACTACTGACCAATATAAATTGTATAAATTGATTTGGAAAAGATTTATTGCAAGTCAAATGGCTAACGCTTTACACGATACAATTTCTGCAACAATAACTGCAAAGAAATATGAGTTTAAATCTTCTGGCTATACTGTAAAGTTTGATGGCTTTACAGCTTTGTATGAAGAAGTTAATGAGGAACAAACTGAGGTTAAAAATGTACTTCCAAGGCTTGAAAAAGGCGATGTTTTAACAATAAATGACTTGCAAGGGAATCAACATTTTACTCAACCGCCTCCACGATATACCGAGGCTTCTTTGATTAAAGCTCTTGAAGAAAATGGAATTGGAAGACCGTCAACTTATGCGCCAACTATTTCTACTATTACTGCGAGAAATTATGTTGAAAGGCAAGGAAAACAGCTTATTCCAACCTCTTTAGGTGAAGTTACAACAACTTTAATGGAGGAACATTTTAAGCAAGTTGTAGATGTAAAATTTACAGCAGGTATGGAAGATGACCTTGATAAAGTTGAAGAAGGTGACAAGAGCTGGACGGGAGTATTATCGGATTTTTATAACGATTTTGATAATACTTTAACTGTAGCTGAGGAAGCTATGGACGGTAAGCGTGTAAAAGTTCCCGACGAGGAAACGGACATTGTTTGTGACCTTTGTGGGAAAAATATGGTTATTAAAATTGGTAGATTTGGTAAATTCTTGGCGTGTCCTGGATTTCCCGAATGTAAAAATACAAAAAATATAGTTTCTGAAACAGGGGGGAATTGTCCTTTCTGTGGGAAAAAAGTTTTGGAGAAAAAATCTCAAAAAGGGCGTAAATACTACGGTTGTGAGGATAATCCTAAATGTACTTTTATGACATGGGATTTACCTACAAAAGAAGTTTGCCCGTCTTGTGGTTCAACTCTTTTCCAAAAAGGTGGGAAGAATGGAAAATTAATTTGCCACAAAAAGGATTGCGGGTATGAAAAAGATTTGAGTAGAGGCAGTTCAGATAATTCTGAAGAAAGCTAAAAATTCTCCTTGAAGATTGAAAGGAATTGGCATATAAATGACAGTTAAAGTTATCGGTGCTGGGCTTGCTGGCTGTGAAGCGGCTTGGCAATTAGCACAAAATGGAATAAATGTTGACCTTTATGAGATGAAGCCAAAAAAATATTCACCAGCTCACAAATATAGTGGTTTTGCCGAATTAGTTTGTTCAAATTCATTGAAAGCGGCAAGGGTGGACTCTGCGGCGGGTATGCTAAAGGAAGAAATGCGTGCTTTTGGTTCACTAATACTTGAAGTTGCGGAAGTTGTGAAAGTTAGCGCTGGTGGAGCTTTAGCTGTTGACAGAGATAAATTTTCCGACTTAATCACTGAAAAAATCAAGGGTCATTCTTTGATAAATGTTATCGAGGAGGAAGTTACTGAAATTCCTGACGGCGATGTTATTATTGCTACAGGGCCTTTGACTAGTGACTTATTTGCTGAAAAAATCAAGGAATTATGCGGAAATCAGCTTAGTTTTTACGATGCAGCAGCTCCAATTGTTACCTATGAAAGTCTTGACCATAGCGTAGTTTTTTTAGCTTCAAGATATGGAAAAGGTGACCCTGACTATATAAACTGTCCAATGAACAAAGAAGAATATACAGCCTTTCACACTGAACTTATTAATGCAGAATCTGCTCCATTAAAAGAAATTGATAAAAGAGAGTTCAAAGTTTATGAGGGTTGTATGCCCATTGAAGTTCTTGCAAAACGTGGCGAGGATTCAATTCGATTTGGTCCATTAAAACCTGTTGGACTTACCGACCCGAGGACGGATAGACGACCTTGGGCTTGCGTTCAACTTAGAAAAGAAAATGATGAAGGAAGTCTTTATAATTTAGTAGGCTTTCAAACTAACTTGAAATTTGGGGAGCAAAAGCGAGTTTTTTCACTAATTCCGGGACTTGCAAATGCCGAATTTGTACGTTATGGAGTTATGCATAGAAATACTTTTATTGACAGCCCAAGGCTTTTAAATGAGCAGTTTGCATTTAAAAATTGTGATAGAAACTTGTATTTTGCTGGGCAAATTACAGGGGTAGAAGGATATACTGAGTCCGCAGCTAGTGGAATTATTGCAGGGATAAATCTAGTTCGAAAGTTGCAAGGAAAGAGCGGTTATACTTTCCCAAAAGAAACTATGATTGGCGCATTGTCAAAATATATAAGCGATGAATCAGTGACAAATTTTCAGCCTATGGGTGCAAATATGGGGATTTTACCCGAACTGCCTGAAAGAATTAAAGATAAAAAAGTAAAGTATCAAATTATTGCTGATAGAGGGCTTTTGGCACTTAAAAATATGTTGGAAGAAGCAGAATAAATTATTATAAAGGATTGAATTCAAAATGAAGATTATTGTAGACGCATTTGGCGGAGATAATGCTCCTTTAGAGGTTTTAAAAGGCTGTGCAATGGCTGTTTTAGACCTTAATGTAGAAATTGTTCTAACTGGTGATGAGGAAAAAATTAAGGCTTGTGCAAAAGAAAATAATATCTCATTGGATAAAATGGAAATAGTGAATGCGCCTTTGGTAATTGACGTTGAGGACGACCCGTCTTTGATGGTGGGTGAAAAATCCGAATGTTCAATGGCTGTGGGGCTAAAACTTTTGTCTGAAAATAAAGGTGACGCTTTTTTATCAGGGGGAAGCACTGGTGCCTTAGTTTTAGGTGCAACTTTTATAGTAAAGCGAATTAAAGGGATAAAAAGGGTTGCAATTGCCACTGTTTTACCTACAGAAAAAGCACCTTCAATGCTTCTTGATTGTGGTGCAAATAAAGAATGTCGCCCTGAAATGCTTACTCAATTTGGAATTATGGGCGCATGTTACATGGAAAAAATTCTTAAAATAAATAAGCCGACAGTGGCTCTTTTAAACATTGGTACAGAGGAAACTAAGGGGCGAGAACTTGAGGTTAATACATATAAAATGCTTCAAAAAGCACCTTTAAACTTTGTTGGAAACATAGAAGCTAAGGACTTACCTAAGGGTGAATGTTCAGTTGTTGTTGCTGACGGATACACAGGGAATATTGCATTAAAACTATACGAGGGAATGGGTTCATTTTTAGGTAGAGTTCTAAAAGATATTCTTATGTCGGGATTTGTGTCAAAAATTGCAGGAGTTTTAGTTCTTAAAAAAGTTAAGGGGTTCAAGAAAAAAATGGACTATTCAGAACTTGGTGGAGCACCACTTTTAGGTTGTGCAAAACCAGTATTTAAGTCCCATGGACGCTCTGACGCAAAAGCTTTTTATAACGGAATTAGACAGGCAAAACAATTTGTTGAGGGTAATGTAATTTCTCAAATTTCACAGGCTTTAGAAGAAATAAAATCTACTAAGGATTAGAATTCCTTAAAGAAAGGAATGGTTATTAATTGGAAAATTTTCAAGAAAAAATTGGATATGAATTCAAGGATAAAAAACTTTTGTCCGAAGCACTTTCTCATTCATCTTTTGCAAATGAAAATAAAAAGAATATAAATAGCAATGAAAGGTTAGAGTTTTTAGGAGATTCAGTCCTTTCAGTTGTTGTTGCGGACTATCTTTTTAAGGAGTATAAAAACCGTCCTGAGGGCGAACTTACTAAACTTAGAGCGGCTTTAGTTTGCGAAGGTTCGCTGTTTAAATTCGCTAAAGAAATAAACCTTGGCGACTATATAAAACTTGGAAAAGGTGAAACTATCACTGGTGGAAACAAGCGTCCGTCTATTTTAGCTGATGCTTTTGAGGCTGTAATTGCGGCAATTTACCTCGATGGTGGCGTTGAGGAAGCGAGAAATTTTATAATGAGATTTATAAAAAATGAGCTTAACACTGGATTTAACACTGTTTTAAATGATTACAAAACCATTTTGCAAGAGATTATTCAAAAAAATCCTGAGGAAAAAGTGGAGTATCATTTGTTGTCCGAGTCGGGACCTGACCACAATAAAGCCTTCACTGTGCAAGTTAAGTTAAACACAAATGTGATTGGCACAGGCACCGGAAAAAGTAAGAAACAAGCGGAACAATTTGCCGCTCGTGAAGCTTTGGAGTTAATGGGTTATGCCGTTTAGTAATATAAGTATTTTTGTTCCACATCAAGGTTGCCCTAATGATTGTAGTTTTTGTAATCAAAAAAGCATTACTGGTGTGGTAAATCCTCCCACTGCTACTGAAGTTCGGGAAACTTGCCTTGAAGCACTTTCTTATGTTGAGGATAAAAATAGCACGCAAATTGCTTTTTTTGGAGGAAGTTTTACTGCGATAAAGCAGGATTATATGATTTCTCTCCTTGAAACCGCAAATGAATTTATTGGGGAGGGAAAGTTTCAAGGGATAAGAATTTCCACCCGTCCTGATAAAATTACAGAAGAAATTCTTGTCATTTTGAAAAAATATAATGTTAAATCCATTGAGCTTGGAGTTCAATCTATGGATGACTATGTACTTTTTGAGAATGATAGAGGGCATAGTGAACAAGATGTTTTTAATGCTGTAAAATTGATAAAAAAATATAATTTTGAGCTTACTTTACAGATGATGGTGGGACTTTTTAAAAGCGATAAAGAAAAAGATTTGTTCACTGCTGAAAAAATAATTGGGCTTAAACCAAATAATGTGCGAATTTATCCTGTTGCAATTTTAGAAAACACTAAACTGGGTGAACTTTATAAAAGTGGGGAGTATGTTCCTTATTCTCTTGAATTTGGCGTGGAAATATGTTGCGAATTAATAAAGAAATTTGCTGAAAATAATATTCCAATAATAAAACTTGGACTACATGCAAGCGAAGTTGTAGAAAAGGATTTGCTTGGTGGACTTTATCACCCTGCTTTCCGTGAACTTTGCGAAAGTAAAATTTATTTTGATAGAATTTACGCTGAATTAGCAGAGTTTGAAACTGGAAAATATATTGTTTTTGTTAATGAGAAAAATCTAAGTAAGGCAATTGGGCAAAAGAAATCAAATATTACTAAGCTTTTAGAATTTGGATTTGATGTTAAAATAAAAGCTGATAAAAAGATAAAAAATGATAAAATTAAAGTTATTAAGGAGGGAGATTATTGTATTTAAAATCATTGGAATTACAAGGATTTAAATCATTTCCCGATAAAATAGAATTAGATTTTGGAAAAGGGTTAACGGCAGTAGTTGGCCCTAATGGAAGTGGAAAAAGTAACATCGGCGACGCTGTGCGTTGGGTTTTAGGGGAACAATCCTCGAAATCCTTGCGTGGCGGAAAAATGGAGGACGTTATTTTTTCAGGAACTCAAAGTAGAAAACAAGTGGGTTTTGCAAAAGTTACATTAAATATTGATAATGTATCAAGAAGCTTGCCTCTTGACGAAGATTTAGTGAGCGTATCTCGAAAGCTTTACCGAAATGGCGACAGTGAATATGTTATTAACGGAAAAAATGTCAGATTAAAAGACATTCTTGAGCTTTTTATGGATACAGGGCTTGGAAAAGACGGTTATTCAATCATCGGGCAAGGTAAAGTTGCTGAAATTGTTAGTAACAAAAGTGCTGAAAGGCGACAAATTTTTGAAGAAGCTGCTGGAATTTCCAAATTTCGCTATAAAAAAGAGGAAGCTACTAGGAGATTATCTGCTGCTGAAGAAAATATTTTAAGGCTAAAAGATATAATTTTGGAGCTTGAGGACAGAGTTGGACCTTTGAAAATTCAATCGGAAAAAGCAGCACAATTTATCACTTTGGCTGAAGAAAAAAAGGGGCTTGAAATATCACTTTGGCTGGAAAAATTGAACAGTATTAAAGAGGATATTCAAAGTGCCCAGGACACTTATTTAATGTCCAGTTCGGAATATGAGCAACTTGAAAACGATATAGTTAAAATTGAGGGAGAAATCGAAGAATTTTTCCAAAAAATGCAACAAGCAAGCATAAAAAAAGAAAAGTTGCGCAATGAAATAATGGACACTGAAAAAGGAAATGGCGAAATTAATGCTACTATCGCAGTCCTTAGAAATGACATTTTATACAGCGAAAAAGAAATTGAAACTGTGAAAAATCAAGTAGAAAATTTGAAACTTGACGGTGAAAAATCTACAAAATTAATTGCTGAAAAAGAGGAAGTTATTGCAAAAACTATTGCTCAAAAAGCTGAAACATCGAAAAAAATAATTTCCGATACAAGGGAACTTGAAATGCTCGCTGGGCAATCTAAAGAAACAAACAGTAATTTTTCACGAGAAAATGAAGAATTAAACAAGCTTTACATTGAAAAATCTAGGCTTGATTACACAATAAATTCCGCAGAAACTACTTTTGAGGAGCTTGAAGAAGCTGTTAGAATTGCAAATGACAATTCTGCTGTTTTAAGCGAAAGTTATTCGGAAATTCAAAAAAGGCTGATAAATGCTAAAGAGTTTATCACAATTTTAGAAGATAAAAAAGTTGAACATGAGAACAAAATTTCAGGATTTATCAAGCTTTTAGAGGGAAGAAAAAATCGCCTTGAAAATGCTAAAAATGAACAAATTCAAGGTAAATTAAAACTTGGTGAACTTACTCAAAAAAGTAAATTACTTGCTGATTTAGAACGAAATATGGAAGGTTTTGCTTACAGCGTAAAAGAGATTATTAAGGCTGGACAAAATGGAAGAATTAGCGGAATTTTTGGTTCTATAGCTCAAATTATCACTACTTCTTCTGAGTATAGTTTGGCAATTGAAACCGCTCTTGGTGGGGCAATGCAAAATATTATCGTTGAAAATGAGGACACTGCAAAACGTGGAATTCGCTTGCTTAAAGAAATGCGAGCGGGTCGTGCTACTTTTCTTCCTATAACTTCTGTAAAGGGATATAGCTTGTCAGAAAAAGGTCTTGATTTACAAGATGGTTATGTTGATTTAGCAGTGAATTTAGTTGATTTTGATGACAAGTTCAATGGTGTAATTTCTTCATTATTAGGGCGAGTTGTGGTTGTTGAGGACATTGACTGCGGAACTGTAATTGCTAAAAAATATGGTTATAAGTTCAAAATTGTCACTTTAGACGGGCAAGTAATCAACGCTGGCGGGTCCTTCACTGGTGGTAGTGCCTCAAAAACTACTGGAGTTTTCTCACGGAAAAATGAGATTGAGAAAATTTCCGCTGACATTGCTGAATTAAACCACAAAATGCAAGACTTAACAACAAATGTCGAGAATTATCAAGCTGAAGTTGACAAATTAAACTTCGATATTGAGGGCGAAAGGGAACTTTTATCCGTTGTTAATTCGGATTTTGCCTCAACAAATGCTGAAGTTTCTCATGTAAATACTTTGCTAGAAAATAAAAATATTGAAATTTTGACAAATGAACAAAATAAGAAAAATTTCGCAGAGAAATTAAACTCTCAACAAACTTCAAGAAAAGAAGCTGTTTTAGCTCTTGAAAAAATAGGTGAAGAAATTTTTATTCTTGAAGAAAATGTTAAAAAGAGCAAGTCGGAAAACGATATTTTATCTGAAAAAAGAGAAGAACTTTCTACTTCGATTTCTGAAAATAAGTTAAAAGAATTGGAACTTTCTAAGGATATTGAAGCCTTGAAAGAAAATGTTTTATCCCTTAAAAATGCAATTTTGGACAGGGAAAAAAATCTTCTCGAATACGATAGACAAATTTTAGTGTTAACTGAAAAAATTGAAAATTGCAACAAAGAAATCGCCTTAAATGAGGCAAAAATGGATAATTCAAAAACTTTTATTGACGAAATTAATAAGCAAATTCAAGACGTTACAAGCGAACATATTGAGTTTGAAAGGCTGTCAAATGAAAGACGGGCTTTGCTAAAAGTTAAAGGTGAAGAAAAGGAAAAAGTTTCTCGTGAAAGTGCAATTTTATATGAGCGAAAAAATACTTTGCAAAAAGAATATGACGGCATAATTTCCGAACTTTGGGAGCAATATGAGCTTACTCGCAGTGGTGCTATGGAAATTGCTATTGAAATTGAAGACGTAAAAGTTGCACAAAAGCGATTAAATGAAATTAAGAACAAAATCCGAAGCCTTGGAAGCATCAACCTTGAAGCTATCGAGGAATATGAGGAAGTTTCAAAACGATATGAGTTTATGTCAACACAATTAAATGATGTTGAAGATGCTAAAAAGCAACTTGTAAACTTGATTGATGACTTGACCGAGAATATGAAAAGGCTGTTTAGTGAGAATTTTAACGCTATTAACAAGAATTTTAAAGAGATTTTTGTTGAGCTTTTTGGCGGTGGACGTGGGCAATTAACCCTTACTGAACCTGAAAATATCTTAGAGTCAGGGATTGAGATTGAAGTTGAACCTCCTGGAAAAGTTATCAAGAATTTGAGTTTGCTTTCGGGTGGAGAACAAGCCTTTGTTGCTATTGCAATATACTTTTCCATACTTAAAATTAAGCCTGCTCCATTTTGTATTTTGGACGAAATTGAGGCTGCTTTGGACGAGGTAAATGTATCAAAATATGCTTCTTACTTACACAATTTTACTGATACAACTCAGTTTATTTTAATCACTCACCGACGTGGTTCAATGGAAGAAGCTGACGTTTTATACGGCGTTACAATGCAAGAAAAAGGCGTTTCAAAGCTACTTAAAATGAATGCTGGCGAAACTGTTGGTGTTGAAAATTAGAAATAAATTTTTTTGAAGGGAATGATTACAATGGGTTTATTTGAAAAGCTCAAACAAGGGCTTATGAAGACAAAAAATTCCATTATGGGAAAAATTCAAAGTCTTTTAAGTTCATTTTCAAAAATCGATGAAGATTTGTTTGAAGAATTAGAAGAAACCTTGATTTTATCGGATATTGGAGCAACAACTTCTGCTAAAATATGTGATGAATTAAGGGTAAGAGTAAAAAAAGAGGGGATTGAAGACCCTAGCAAGATTTTGGATTTATTAAAAGATATAATTTCTGATATGCTTGGTGAGGAACAACCTTTAAACCTTTCAACAACGCCATCTGTTGTTCTTGTTATCGGTGTAAATGGTGTAGGAAAAACTACTACTATAGGAAAACTTTCCAACCAGCTTACTAAAGAGGGAAAAAAAGTTTTAGTAGCGGCGGCGGATACTTTCCGTGCAGCGGCGATTGACCAACTTGAAGTTTGGACTCAAAGGGCAAATGTTGATATTGTTAAGCATACTGAGGGCTCTGACCCTGCGGCAGTGGTTTATGATGCGGTTGTTGCGGCAAAAGCAAGAGGGACAGATGTTTTAATTTGCGACACTGCTGGACGTTTGCACAACAAAAAAAATCTTATGGAAGAATTGCGTAAAATAAAGCGAATTATAGCCACTCAAGCTGAGGGTTGTTCATTAGAAGTTTTGCTTGCATTAGATGCAACTACTGGACAAAATGCTGTTAATCAGGCTAGGCAGTTCAAGGAAGTTGCTGATATTACAGGAATTATTCTTACAAAACTTGACGGAACCGCAAAGGGTGGAATTATTATTTCGATAGTTGAAGATTTACAAATTCCAGTGAAGATCGTAACTGTTGGTGAAAAAATTGATGACATTCAGCCTTTTAGCAACAAAGATTTTGTAAATGCCCTTTTCGAATAGCGGGGAAGCCCCCGCTGGCTCTCCCGCACTAAAGAGAGTGAAAGAGGGGAATTTGTTT
>CAYJLB010000002.1:0-15323 GCA_964370845.1 uncultured Oscillospiraceae bacterium | reverse complement strand
GGAAGCCCCCGCTGGCTCTCCCGCACTAAAGAGAGTGAAAGAGGGGAATTTGTTTCTGCGAGGGCAACGTTACGTTGCATCTTTGCCCGCGTTTTTACTTTGTGAATTGAGAAAAATTCTGCCCACGAGGACAAATTTTGTAGAGGAGGAATTTCTTTCCGTTAAAAAATGTATTGTTATGGTTTAAATTTTTAAGTTACTTTGCATACTGATTTTCGTAACGGTCAAGACCATTTAAAACTGAGTAAAAAAGATGCACAAAACGTACTGAAAGGAATGTTAAAAATGCAAACTAAAAAAATTATATTAGCAACAAATAATAAGGGTAAAGTTGGCGAAATGAAGAAAATCCTTGAGCCTTTAGGTTTTGAGGTTTTATCTCAAGGTGAGGCTGGAATTGACCTTTCTCCCGAAGAAAATGGAACTACTTTTGAGGAAAATTCTTTGATTAAAGCAAGGGCTATTTTTGAAGTTTGTAAAATTGGAGTAATTTCAGATGACAGCGGACTTGAAATTGACGCATTAGGCAAAAGACCAGGAGTTTATTCGGCTCGTTATGGTGGAGATTTGCCCTATGAAGAAAAATGCAAAATGCTAATAAATGAAGTTGATGAAACTGGAAATAGTGACCGAACTGCACGATTTGTTGCGGTGGTAACTTATATAGACGAGTGTGGAAACCAGCATTCTTTTAGAGGGGAATGTGAAGGGGAAATTGGATTAAAACCTAGTGGTGACAACGGTTTTGGTTTTGACCCAATATTTTATCGTGGAAATAAAAGCTTTGCTGAAATTTCTGCTGAAGAAAAAAATGAAATCAGTCATAGGGCGATTGCATTGAAAAAATTGATTGAATATTTGAAATAGTGTAATCGATATAGAAAGGAAGATATATTTATGTTAACAAGTAAGGAAAGAGCCTATTTAAGAGGGCTTGCAAACCCAATCGAAACAATTTTCCAAATTGGAAAAGGTGGAATAAACGATAATTTGATAGAGCAAGTTAATGACGCACTTCGTGTGAGGGAGCTTATTAAGCTTAGAGTTTTAGAAAATTCACTTTTGTCAGCAAGAGAAGCTGCAGCTGAAATAGCTGAGAAAACTGAATCCGATGCAGTTCAAGTTATCGGGAGCAGATTTGTTTTGTATAAAGCAAATCCAAAAGACCCAGTAATCAACCTTAAAAAAGCAAAATAATGATGAAAATTGCACTTTTTGGAGGAACTTTTAACCCTATTCACAATGGACATATTAACTTGATAAAAAAGCTTGATGAAAAATATTCTTTTGATAAAATAATTGTTATGCCTTCAAAAATTCCTCCTCACAAAGAAATTGAAGGTACTATCACAGAAAAAAATCGTTATGAATTTTGTAAATTAGCTTTTGAAGATTACGAAAAAGTAGAAGTTTCTGACTTTGAAATTTGCTCGGAAAATGTAAGTTTTACTTATCTTACAATACAATATTTACTAGAAAAATATGAAAACTCTCAGCTTTTTTTAGTTATTGGCGGAGATATGTTCTTGTATTTTGAAGAATGGAAAAACTATAAGTTTATCCTTGATAATGTTATAGTTTTAACAGCTTCAAGAAATGAAAATGAGTATGAAAAATTACTTTTGTTTAAAAATCAAATTAATTATGGTACAATTGATATTTTGAAGATGGAACCTATGGTAATTTCCTCCACTCAAGTTAGGGAATTATTCAAAAAAAATGAAAATTCTTCAAAATATAGTTGCTATTTACCCGAAAAAGTGGTAAAATATATAGTTGATAACAAACTGTATTAAGAATGATGGTTATAGATTTGGTTTAGGAGGATTTTTTTGAAAAAAGTTACTTTGAAATATTTGAGTTTGCTTGAAAGTAGATTGACAGAAAAAAGGCTTTATCACTCACTTTGTGTAAAGCAAGAGGCTATTAAGCTTGCTGAAAAATATGATGCTGACGTTGAAAAATGTGCAATCGCAGGGATTTTACACGATGTTTGCAAAGATATGCCTTTTGATGAAATGGAAAAAATGGTGAGAAGTTCGACTCGTGCTGTTTGCGAGATTGAACTTAAGGAGAAAAAGCTTTGGCACTCTATTGCGGGAGCTTATTTTGCAGAAACTGAACTTGATATTGATGACGAAGTAATTCTTCAAGCTATCCGTTATCACACTGTTGGAAGAAAAAATATGTCATTGGTGGAAAAAGTTATTTTTATGGCAGATTATATATCCGAAGATAGAAAGTTTGACTATGTTTCAAGGCTAAGATTACTTGCTTACACAGATCTTGATAAGGCTTGTCTTGAAGCAATAACTATCTCATTAAATGAACTTATAAACGAAAAAAGATTAGTTCCACTCTCAACTTTTGAGTGTTACAATCAGTTAATAGATACTATTAATAAATAGAAAGGATTTGTTGATTTGGAAGAAAAAAATATGCTTGAGTTTATAGTGAAAACTCTTGACTCAAAAAAAGCTGAAGAAATTGAAGCTATTAAGGTTACAGACTTAACAATTATTGCAGATTATTTTGTAATTGCCTCCGCAACAAGTACAACTCACGTTAAATCACTTGCTGATGAGGTTGAGTTTAAGATGAAAGAAAAAGGAATTTATCCTAATAAAATAGAAGGATATAGCTCTGCAACTTGGATTTTACTTGATTATTCCGACATTGTTGTGCATATTTTCACTCGTGATCAAAGAGAACATTATTCTCTTGGAAAACTGTGGAGAGATGGAGAAAGAGTTGACCTTACACCTTGGCTTGTGTAGAAATTTTTGTTAAAGGGACTGATTAAAAATGAAATATGATTTTACCGCCATTGAAAGTAAATGGCAAGATATTTGGGACGAAAAACAAACTTTTAAAGCTGAAAATGACTATTCAAAAGAAAAATTTTATGCTTTAGTTGAATTCCCTTATCCATCGGGACAAGGTTTGCATATTGGGCACCCTCGTCCTTACACCGCTATGGATATTGTTTCAAGAAAAAGAAGATTAGAGGGTTACAACGTGCTTTTCCCAATGGGTTGGGACGCTTTTGGTCTTCCTACTGAAAACTATGCTATTAAAAATAAAATTCACCCTGCTATTGTAACTGAAAAAAATGTTGCAAAGTTTAAAAATCAACTTCGTAACTTAGGTTTATCTTTTGACTGGGCTAGGGAAGTGAACACTACTGACCCAAAATATTTTAAATGGACACAATGGATTTTTATTCAAATGTTTAAAAAAGGACTAGCGTATAAGTCAGAAATGGCTGTAAACTGGTGTACCTCTTGTAAAGTAGTTCTTGCAAATGAGGAAGTTGTAAACGGTTGTTGTGAACGTTGTGATGGTGAAGTTATCCGTAAAGTAAAAAGCCAATGGATGCTTAAAATTACTGAGTATGCTGAAAGATTAATTGAAGATTTAGCTTTGGTTAATTATTCGGAAAGAATTAAGGCAACTCAAACAAACTGGATTGGACGCTCAACAGGTGCTGAGGTAGATTTTACTACTACAACAAATGACACATTAAAAGTTTATACAACTCGCCCTGACACTTTATTTGGTGCTACTTATATGGTTATTTCCCCTGAACACCCTATGATTAAAGAGTGGGAAGGTGTGCTTAAAAATAACGAAGAAATCAAAGAATATCAGCTTAAAGCGGCAAAAAAATCTGACTTTGAAAGAGCTGAAATGGCGAAAGAAAAAACAGGTGTTAGACTTGACGGAGTAGCAGCGATTAACCCTGTAAACAATAAAGAAATTCCAATTTTCATCTCTGATTATGTATTGATGACTTACGGAACGGGCGCAATTATGGCAGTTCCTGCTCACGATACTCGTGACTATGAATTTGCAAAAGTTTTCGACTTGCCAATTGTTGAAGTTGTGCAAGGTGGAGATATTGAAAAAGAAGCGTTCACTGACTGTGCTACAGGAATTATGGTGAACAGCGATTTCTTGGACGGACTTTCAGTTGATGAAGCTAAGGAAAAAATCAAAACTTGGCTTAAAGATAATGAAAAAGGCGTTGACAAGGTAAATTATAAACTTCGTGACTGGGTTTTCTCCCGTCAAAGATATTGGGGAGAGCCTATTCCTATTGTTCACTGTGAAAAGTGCGGATATGTGCATATTCCTGAAAGTGAATTGCCATTGCTTTTGCCTGATGTAGATAGCTATATGCCTACTGATAATGGGGAATCTCCACTTGCGACTTTGGATAGTTTTATTAACACAACTTGTCCAACTTGTGGCGGTCCAGCTAAACGTGAAACTGACACAATGCCACAATGGGCGGGTTCATCTTGGTATTTCTTGCGTTATTGTGATGTTGATTGCACTGATAAGCCTGCTGCTAGAGAAGCACTTGATTATTGGATGCCTGTTGACTGGTACAATGGCGGTATGGAACATACTACTTTGCACTTGTTGTATTCAAGATTTTGGCATAAATTCCTTTTTGATATCGGTTTAGTTTCAACAAAAGAGCCTTATATGAAGCGTACAAGCCATGGATTTATTCTAGGTGAAAACGGCGAAAAAATGTCAAAATCCCGTGGAAATGTAGTAAATCCTGATGTAATTATCGGCGAATATGGAGCTGACACATTAAGACTTTACGAAATGTTTATTGGAGATTTTGAGAAAACTGCACCTTGGAACACGTCTTCAGTAAAGGGTTGTAAAAGATTTTTAGATAGAATTTGGGCATTAATGGATAACGTTGTTGATGGTGACAGCTATCAAAAAGAATTGGTTGCACCTTTTAACAAGACTATCAAAAAAGTGTCCGAGGACATTGAAAACTTGAAGTTTAATACTGCAATTGCTGCAATGATGGCATTGCTTAACGATATTTCAGCGGTTGGAAAAATCACTAAAAAAGAGATGAAGGATTTGCTAATTATGTTAAATCCATTCGCTCCACATATTACCGAAGAAATGTATCAATTACTTGGTTTCAAAGGCTTTATCCACGAAGAAAAATGGGTAACTTTTGACGAGGCACTTTGCGTAGTTGATGAAGTAGAAATAGCTGTACAAGTTAACGGAAAAATCAAAGCTAAGTTAGTTGTTTCAATCAGTGCCGAGCAACCAGAAGTATTAGAAATTGCAAAAGCTGACGAAAAAGTAGCTGAAGCAATTTCAGGAAAAAGCATAGTAAAAGAGATATATGTTAAAGGAAAACTTGTGAACATTGTTGTGAAATAATGTGAATTTTATTATGAATAAAATTGTACACTGTTGTGAAATAATGTGAATTTTATTATGAATAAAATTATACACTGTTGTTAAATAATGTAGATTTTATTGTAAAATAACATTAAGTTTCCTTATTATTCTATATCCTTTTGTTATAAAAAAATTAAGTAAAAAAATTGGCAAATACCTATTGACTATTGTAGTTAAATAGTGTATAATAGGTTTGTTACATTTTTATAAAGTGTAAGAAAACCTCTGCCTTTGAGGCAAAGGGAGGGAATAAATAATGGCAGAAATTCGTGTTGGAAAAAACGAAACTTTAGATACAGCTCTTAAACGTTTTAAGAGATCTTGTGCTAGAGACGGCGTTATCGCTGAAGTTCGTAAAAGAGAACATTACGAAAAGCCATCGGTGAAACGTAAGAAAAAATCCGAGGCTGCACGTAAACGTAAATATTAATAGTACTGCTTTAGTACTGTTTTATTTACCTTGCTAAAAACGGTTCTTGAAAAGCAGTAAAAGCGGGCATTTATGCTCGCTTTTTCTATTTGCACAAGCGTGACGCTTGACCCATACCCGCGTTTTTTAATGGTTAGAGATATACTTTGTGGCCACGAGGTCAAAGTTTGTTGAAGTTAGAATTTTTATTGCGTGACGCTTGACCCATGCCCGCACTAAAGAGAGCACAAGTAAAAAACTATGTTTCTGCGAGGCTATACGAAGGTAAATTTTATAAATGAACACTATTTAATAGGAGAATTTATTATGGTTTTTATGCCAACTTATGCGTTTAATTCCGTGACCGATATTTCGGTGGAATTTTTAAAAAGAAAGAAAATAAGAGGTCTTTTACTTGACCTTGATAATACATTAACTACACATGACAATCCTGTTCCGGCGGAAAAAGTTGCGGATTGGATTGCTATGATGAAAGAAAATGGAATAAGGCTGATTATTGTTTCAAACAACACACCACAAAGGGCTCGTCCTTTTGGAAAGGGTTTGAAACTTCCTGTTGTGCCTGACGGAAAAAAACCTTTGGCGAATGGATTTATTCGTGCAAGGGATGAAATTCGTGTGCCATTTTCGAAAATTGCAATTGTTGGTGACCAAATTTTCACTGACATTGTAGGTGCAAATTTTATTGGAGTTCGCTCAATTTATGTTAAACCAATTGAGCTTGAAACCACTGCTTTTTTCAAATTTAAAAGACTTATGGAAAAGCTTTTTTTGCATAAAATTGAATTTGAAAAGTAATTATTTTTAAAGGAGGAGTGCTCTGTGTCAATTTTATTTGGTCCTGCTGGAAATGGTAATGAATTTGCTGAAAAAGGATATAAAAAGAGTATTGATGTGCCTAAATTTTTGAATGAATTTGGACTAGATTGCTTTGAATATCAATGCGGAAAAGGTGTAAAAACTGGGCAAACTACTGCGGAAAATTTTGGCAAAAAAGCAAAGGAGTTTAACATTTCTCTTTCCGTTCACGCCCCTTATTTTATATCGCTTTCCAGTGTTGAGGAAGAAAAGCGTAATAATAGTATAAATTATATTATGCAAAGTTGTGAGCTTGCTACTTGGCTTGGGGCGAAAAGGATAATAATTCACTCAGGTTCTTGTTCAAAAATCACTAGGGAACAGGCTTTGGAACTTGCTAAGGACACTCTAATTCGTGCAAGAGAAGCTACTGTTGCAAATGGTTTTGCTGACATAACATTTTGTCCAGAAACAATGGGTAAAATAAATCAATTAGGAACTTTAGAGGAAGTTTTGGAACTTTGTAAATGTGACGATAGTTTTATTCCTTGCATTGATTTTGGGCATTTGAATGCACGAACTTTTGGTGGAATTAAGTCAATTTCCGATTATGAAGAAATGTTAAACAAGGTTGAAAATGCACTCGGTGCTGATAGATTGAAAGTTTTTCATTCTCATTTTAGTAAAATTGAATATACATTAAAAGGTGGGGAGTCAAAGCATTTGACTTTTGCGGATACAGAATTTGGCCCCGATTTCGAACCTTTAATGGAAATTGTTTATAAAAAAGGATTAACTCCTACTTTCATTTGTGAAAGTGACGGAACGCAAGCTACTGACGCAAAAACTATGAAAGAATATTATAATTCACTAAAATAACTGATAAGACGTGAAAAAAGGAGTATTTATGAAAAAAATTCTTGTACTAAACGGACCAAATTTGAACTTATTAGGGGAGAGAGAGCCATCAGTTTACGGAAACGATACCTACCTTAGTATTTGTCAAGAAACTGCAGAAAAAGCTGCTGAATTATCCTTTGAATGTGAATTTTTCCAGAGTAATCATGAGGGAGAAATTATTGATAAATTGCATGAAGTAAGAGCAACTTTTGACGGAGTTGTCATTAATGCTGGAGCTTTAACACACTATAGCTATTCATTAAGAGATGCAATTGCAGCTATAAAATTGCCTTGTATTGAGGTGCATTTGTCGAATGTTCACGCCCGTGATGAATTCCGCAAAAAATCAGTTATTTCTGAAGTTTGCAAAGGTGTAATTTGTGGCTTTGGAAAAAATAGTTATATCCTTGCTTTAATGGGATTGAAAGACATTGTTTAAATTGAGAGGAAGTTACCGATAATGAATAATATACAAAAATTAGTAGAAAAATTTAGCGAAAACGTTGACTGTGCAGTAATTACTTCTGACATAAACAGAAGATATTTTACTGGAATGAAGTCATCTGCTGGTGTTTTAGCGATTTTTAAAGAAAAATCTTACCTGTTAATCGACTTTAGATACATTGAAAAAGCTAAGAAAAACGCTGAAAATTGCGAAGTTATTTTGCTTACAAAATTAAAAGAACAATTAAATGAACTTTTTGAAAAACATAATGCTAAAGTTGTTGCTGTTGAAGCGGAAACTATGACAATTGCAACTTTAGAAAAATATAAAGAAAATCACCCTGAAATTGAATTTGACACATCAAAAAAATTGTCCGATGCAATTACAAAGATTAGAGCAATCAAAACTCCTGATGAAATTGAAAAAATCACAAAAGCGCAACGCATTGCGGAAAATGCTTTTAGTGCAGCACTTGAATTTATTAAAGTTGGCGTTACAGAAAAAGAAATTGCGTTGTTTTTGAATAATCATATGCTTTCAAATGGGGCAGAGGACATTTCTTTCGACACAATCGCACTTTGTGGGAAAAACACTTCACTTCCACATGGAGTTCCTTCCGAAGAAACTGTTAAAGAAGGGGAATTTGTGCTAATGGATTTTGGTGCAGTTTACGAAGGTTATCACAGCGATATGACAAGAACTATTTGTGTTGGAAAACCAAGCGAGGAAATGGAAAAAGTTTATAACACAGTTTTATCCGCTCAGCTTAAAGCTTTAGAGGGAATAAAAGCTGATGTTATCGGTCAAGATATTGACACTCTTGCTCGTGATGTTATTAAGGAAAATGGCTATGGTGACTACTTTGGACACGGTTTAGGGCATGGAGTTGGTATGGAAATTCACGAAAATCCATCACTTAGTCCTTTGTACAACTTGCCTATAAAGGAAAATGTTGTAGTAACAGTAGAGCCAGGCATATATTTACCTGAAAAATTTGGCGTAAGAATAGAAGATTTTGTGGTTGTAACCGAAAAAGGTTGTAATAATTTAACAAAAACAGAAAAAAATTTAATATGTCTGTAAATTTTACTTGCAAAATGAATAAAAATAGGTTAAAATAGAGTTATATGATAAATAAATTATTATTTTGGGAAATTTTAGTTTGAGATTACTTCAATTTACTTTAATTTTCAGTCAAAATTCTAAAGGCTGAAACCTTGCATAAATTTATGGTGTAGCAAGGATTTCCAAAACAGAAAGGAATGGTCATATTTATGGTACAAGCGGGCGATTTTAGAAATGGTGTTACATTCGAAATGGACGGAAACGTTCTTCAAATAGTAGAATTCCAACACGTTAAACCAGGTAAAGGTGCAGCTTTTGTTAGAACAAAAGTTAGAAATGTTATTTCGGGGGCAGTTTTAGAAAAAACTTTTAACCCAACTGATAAATTTCCAACAGCTTTCGTTGAAAGAAAAGATATGCAATATTTATATCAAGATGGAAATTTATACTACTTTATGGATATGGAATCTTATGAACAAGAACCAATCGACGGTTCAGTTTTAACTGATAGTTTTAAGTTTGTAAAAGAAAATATGGAATGTAAGGTTCTTTCATATAAAGGCAATGTTTTTGGTGTTGAACCTCCAAACTTTGTTGAACTTGAAATTACTGAAACTGACCCTGGATTTAAAGGTGATACAGCGACAAATGCTACTAAACCTGCAATCCTTGAAACTGGCGCTGAAATTAGAGTTCCACTATTTATCGACCAAGGCGAAGTTATCAAAATTGATACTAGAACTGGCGAATATATGGAACGTGCTTAAAGAATATTAGTTTAGCCTTTAAAATTGTGGCTTGCTATTATTATAAATTTTAAGTTAAAAAGGAGAGAATGTTATGAAACTTTCGGAAAAAGTATTTTATTTGCAAGGGCTAATGGACGGCCTTGAAATCAATGACACCACTAAAGAAGGCAAGGTACTTCTAAAAATGGCTGAGATTTTGCGTGAAGTGACTCTTTCAATGGAAGATTTGGAAGAAGAAGTTAATGAAATTGTCGAGTTGACTGACATTCTTGACCAAGATTTAGGTAACCTTGAAGAAGATATCTATGAATTTGATGACGAAGAAGATGATGATTGTTGCGGTGACGAGGATTGTGGTTGCGGACATGAACATTATTATGAAGTTATCTGTCCTACTTGCGGGGACACAGTTTGCCTTGATGAAGGTATGATTGAAGAAGGTTCAATTAATTGTCCTAATTGTGACGAGATGCTTGAATTTGACTTTGATGAAGAAGAAGGCGAAGATGAAGAAGCTGACGGCGAATAATTTTTATTGCTGTTAATTTCTTACTTAACAATTAAATATTCTATTATGTTTCAGGGCGGAGTGAAATTCTCCACCGGTGGTAAAGTCCACTAGCGCTAGAAATAGCGTTGAATTGGTGAGGTACATTGTATCAATTCCAATACCGACAGTTAAAGTCTGGATGGAAGAAATGTGATTAATTTTAGCTTTTTTGCGTATAAAAAGGCTAAAATTTGCTATCCAATAATGGATACACAAAGCCCTCGAAGTAATTTTCGAGGGCTTTTTTGTATATTAAATTGAAAACTAAATAAAAAAGGAAATGATTAAAAATGACAAGAAATCAAGCAACAAAAAAGTTAGTAATTCTAGCAATGATATCTGCATTAGCATATATTTTAGTAGTAGTTTTAAGAATAAGTTTTATCCCTAGTGCGACTTACTTAAAACTTGACATAAAAGATGTTCCTATTGCAATGGCGGGGATAATTTTTGGTCCTTTATCGGCGGTTTTAGTAAGTTTCGCAGTAAGTTTTATTGAAATGATAACAGTAAGTGACTCAGGCCCAATCGGTTTTATAATGAACTTTTTATCAACAGTAGGCTTTGTACTTCCAATTTCTTTCTTTTATAAGAAAAATAAAACCCTTAAAGCAGCAGTTTTCGGTTTATCATTAGGTGTAGTTTTAATGACTGTATTAATGATTTTGTGGAATATTTTCTTTACACCAGTTTATATGGGCGTGCCAGTAGAAGTAGTAATTGACATGATTATCCCAGTATTTTTGCCATTTAATTTTATTAAAGGCACAATTAATGCAGTTATCGTATTTATGATGTACAAACCGTTTATTCAAATTTTACGAAAAACTAATTCACTTCCAAAGGTTAATACTGAAGTAAAAACTGTGAAAAAAAGAGTTATTTACGCTAATTTTATTGCACTTATTATTCTTATAATTGCAATTACTGTAATAATTATTTTTATGAATAGTTAAATTTAGTGCGTTAAAAACTTGACAAATTATTGACATTGATATAAAATAGAATAAGATGATTTTTAAAGAGGTATCACACTAAAACTTTATATATAGTTTTCGGTTTTATACCTCTTTAACTTATGAAAGGAATGAGCACATTTAATGGGATTAACTTTAACTGAAAAAATATTGAAAAATCATTTGGTTGACGGTGATTTTATCAAAGGTAATGAGATTGGAATTAAAATCGACCAAACCCTTACTCAAGATGCGACAGGGACAATGGCTTATCTTGAATTTGAAGCAATGGGTGTTCCAAGGGTAAAAACTGAACGTTCGGTAGCTTATATTGACCATAACACGTTACAAAGTGGTTTTGAGAATGCCGATGACCATAGATTTATTGGCTCAATTGCAAAAAAACATGGAATTTATTTTTCACGTCCGGGTAACGGAATTTGTCACCAAGTTCACCTTGAAAGATTTGGTGCTCCTGGGAAAACTTTAATTGGTTCTGACAGCCATACTCCTACTGGCGGTGGTCTTGGAATGATTGCTATTGGTGCTGGTGGACTTGACGTTGCTGTTGCAATGGGCGGCGGCGCTTACTATATTACTTATCCAAATGTTGTTAAAGTTAATTTAACTGGAAAATTGTCACCTTGGGTTGCTGCTAAAGACGTTATTTTAGAAGTGCTTAAAATTATGTCCGTTAAAGGCGGTGTAGGAAAGGTTATCGAGTATGTTGGTGAGGGAATTAAGACTTTGTCCGTTCCTGAACGTGCTACTATTACAAATATGGGTGCAGAACTTGGCGCTACTACTTCAATTTTCCCTTCTGATGAAATTACAAAAGAATTCCTTAAAGCACAGGGTAGAGATGACGTTTGGTGCGAACTTTCTCCTGACGAAGATGCTGTTTATGACGAAGTAATTGACATAGATTTGTCAAAAATTGTACCTATGGCGGCTTGTCCTCATATGCCTGACAACGTAAAGGCTTGCGACGAAATTGGGGCAATTAAAGTTGACCAAGTTTGTATTGGTTCTTGCACAAACTCCTCCCTTGCTGACCTTATGAAAGTTGCACATATATTAAAAGGAAAAACTGTTCACCCTGACGTTTCTTTGTCAATTGCCCCTGGTTCAAAACAAGTTTTCAATATGCTTGCTGATAATGGTGCATTGTCAATTTTAATTGATGCGGGTGCAAGAATTCTTGAAAGTGCATGTGGACCATGTATTGGTATGGGACAATCTCCTAACTCAAATGGTGTTTCTCTGCGTACTTTTAACAGAAACTTTATTGGACGTTCTGGGACAAAAGATGGGCAAGTTTACCTTGTATCACCTGAACTTGCTGCAATATCAGCTTTGACAGGTGTATTAACTGACCCTAGAACAATAGGCGATATGCCTGAATTTGCGATGCCTGAAAAATTCCTTATCAATGATAATATGGTTGAACCTCCATGTGCTGAAAGTGAAATGGACAACTATGAAGTTTTAAGAGGTCCAAACATTAAGCCTTTCCCTGTGACAACTCCGCTTGCTAGTGACATTGAAGCAAAATGTTCGCTAAAAGTTGATGATAACATCACAACTGACCACATTATGCAAGCTGGTGCAAAAGTGTTGCCACTACGTTCAAATATCCCTGCGATTTCTGAATATTGCTTCACTGTTTGTGACGAACAGTTCCCAACAAGAGCGAAAGAATTCGGAAAGAGCATAATCGTCGGTGGTGCAAACTACGGACAAGGTTCTTCAAGAGAGCACGCAGCTTTAGCACCGCTGTACTTAGGTGTAAAAGCGGTTTTAGTTAAGTCATTTGCAAGAATTCATAGAGCGAACTTGATTAATGCTGGGATTTTGCCACTTACTTTTGTAAACGAAAATGATTATGACAAAATCTCACTTGCTGACGAATTATATCTTGGAAATATTTCAACTGAAATTGAAAATGGAACTTCTGAATTCACTTTAGTTAATAAAACTACAGGGGCAGAAATTCCTGTGCTTTGCGAATTGACAGGAAGAAATAAAGATATTATTTTAGCTGGTGGATTGCTAAATTACACAAGGGAACAACTTGCTAAATAGAATAAAATTTGAATAGGAGTAATAAAAATGGCTGATAAAATTTTAATGACCACCCCTCTAGTTGAGATGGACGGGGACGAAATGACAAGAATTATTTGGAAAATGATTAAGGATATTTTAATTTGTCCTTACGTTGACCTTAAATCTGAATATTATGACCTTGGACTTGAAAAAAGAAATGAAACTAATGACCAAATTACAGTTGATTCAGCGGAAGCTACTTTAAAATATGGTGTAGCAGTAAAATGTGCAACTATCACTCCGAATGCACAAAGAATGACTGAATACGACCTAAAAGAAATGTGGAAATCTCCAAATGGAACTATCAGAGCTATTCTTGATGGTACAGTTTTTAGAGCTCCAATCATTGCAAAAGGTATTAATTCATTAATTCCAACTTGGACTAAGCCAATTACAATTGCTCGTCACGCTTATGGTGACATTTACAAAAATACTGAGATGAACGCTTCTCAAGGTGGAAAGGCTGAACTTGTTTTCACTGACGAAAGTGGCAATGAAACTCGTTCATTAATCCATGATTTCAAAAAATCAGCGGGAATTATTCAAGGTGTTCATAACACTGATGAAAGTATTGCTAGTTTTGCAAGAGCTTGCTTTGGCTTTGGACTTGACACAAAACAAGATGTATGGTTTTCAACTAAAGACACTATTTCAAAAACTTATGACCACCACTTTAAAGATATTTTTGAAGATATTTTCAATGCTGAATACAAAGATAAATTTGACGCAGCTGGAATTGAATATTTCTACACTTTAATCGATGATGCAGTTGCAAGAGTTGTAAGAAGTGAAGGCGGATATATTTGGGCTTGTAAAAACTATGACGGTGATGTTATGTCTGATATGGTTGCTACAGCTTTTGGAAGCCTTGGAATGATGTCCTCTGTACTTGTATCTCCTGAGGGAGTTTATGAGTATGAAGCGGCTCATGGTACTGTTACTCGTCACTACTACAAGCACCTTAAAGGCGAAGAAACTTCAACTAACTCAGTTGCAACAATTTTCGCATGGTCAGGGGCTTTGAAAAAACGTGGTGAACTTGACAATTTACCAGAACTTGTTAAGTACGCTGATGCTCTTGAAAGTGCTACAATTCAAACTATTGAAGAGGGTGTTATGACAGGGGATTTATATGTTCTGTCAACTCTTGAAACTAAGAAAAAAGTGAATACAGAGGAGTTTTTGGTAGAAATTAATGAAAGATTGAAGAAATTAATTTAGTTTGTTAATTTCTAGAAAGGAATGTATACCAATGGTTAACCATAATTCTGTTTCAAATTCCGTAATCAAAAGATTACCACGATATTATCGCTTTTTAGGGGAGCTGCTTAATCAACAAGTTGTTCGAATTTCTTCTCGTGAATTGTCGGAAAAAATGGATCTTACTGCTTCACAAATAAGACAGGATTTAAACTGTTTTGGTGGATTTGGACAACAAGGTTACGGATACAATGTTACCGAACTTCACGCAGAAATAGGCAAAATTCTCGGTGTAGATAAAGCTTTTAAGACAATTTTAATAGGTGCAGGTAATCTTGGAAAAGCGGTTGCTGTGCATATGAATTTTGAAAAAAGAGGTTGCAAATTGATTGGAATTTTCGATAAAAATGACAAAATTCTCAATGAAGAAGTTGCTGACCTTAAAGTTCAAAGTATGTCATCAATTGAAAATTTTATCAAGGTAAATAAGCCTGATATTGCGATATTATGTATTCCAAAAACTGCTGCCCAAGAGATTGCAAATGACCTTGTACAGTATGGAATAAAAGCTTTTTGGAACTATAGCCACTATGATTTAAAGGTTGAATATGAGGGAGCAGTTGTAGAAAATGTCCACTTAGGGGATAGTTTACTGACTTTGACATATCAATTAACGCATTTGGACGATTAAAAATAAAAATCAACTATTTCATTTGGAATAGTTGATTTTTTTGTGATGTATTTTTGTTATTTGATAAACCAGCGATGTAGTCAAGGCTCACATCGTAAAATTTAGCCAGAAGAATTGCAATATTAAGTGGAATTTCTCGTTCACCATTTTCGTATCTAACATAAGTAGAAGTTTGAAACAAAGTTTCAAACGTGAGTTTTA
>CAYJLB010000001.1:91012-102134 GCA_964370845.1 uncultured Oscillospiraceae bacterium | reverse complement strand
GCTGACCAACCAATCGTAGTTGAAACTACTGCTGAAGAAACTGAAGCTGAAACTGAAGCTGAAACTGAAGCTGAGGTAGACGGCGAAACTGATGCTGAAACTACTGTTGCTGATAATGACGAACCACCACAAACTGGTTCTGCTCCAGTTGCTCTAGCTCTAATTCCAGTTGCTCTAGCTGCTGCTGTAGTTATCGCTAAGAAAAAAGCTTAATTAGTACTTAACTAATTATCCTTAATTAAACAAATTAAAGGCTATCCGCTGCAGAACGGATAGCCTTTTTTGCGCAAGCATGATGCTTGACCCATTCCCGCGTTATTGTTTTGCGGAATTGGATTAATTTCTACCCGCGAGGGCGGATATAGCACAGAAAAAACGAGGCAACAATATGTTGCCTCGTAATTTTTTGCTATATTCGACCTCGCAGAAACAAAATTATCGTTTTTAACATTGTGCGGTGCGGGCATGGATGCAACGTCACGTTGCACGTCACGTTGCACGTCACGTTGCACGGTTAAATTTGTTGCCGTTTTTTATACCAACATTAGCCGAGTTGTAAAAATCAACAATTTTCTTGTTCTCCACTGTCTTTTTCGCAGTTTCAGTGACTTCTGCCTTAATTTTTTCAAGATGAGCCTTAACCTTGACTTCTTCTTCCGATAAAACTAATAAAACTTCGTAAATTTCCCTCACCTTAGCGAAAATTGCTGAAAATTCCTCAGAGCAAACCTCATTCTTATAAGTAAGAATTTCATTCAACTCTCTGCGAATTTCAAAACTTTCCTCAGAAATAAGCCGAGAAATTTCCCTGTCAATCTCAATAATAACATTGATAACAACTTGCCTCTTAGCGATTTTTTCAGCCATTTCCTCAAGGTTACAATTCACCATACTGCGAGTTATCCGCCAAAATTCATTAAGCTTTTTCATCTTTTCCTCAAGGTGAAAAAGTATCTTTTCTTCATTTATCATAGCCATATAAACCGCCTATCTAAAACTATAGAACGTAACTTTCGCTACATTCTATAGTTTTCATTATTTTTTACTGATTTGCGTAAATGCGTCCTTTAATTCGCGAATAAATGGTAATAAGCTCTTTAAAATTTCAGTGTCCTTTGAAATGTTCGCCCGCATAAGCTCTCTTAGGAAAAAATCATACATGTCATTCAAGTTTTCAGATATTTCCAAGCCCTTTTGTAATACGCTTTGCAAGCCTAAAATTATGTCTTGTACCTTTACAATTGACGCATTAGCATTGGGAATTTGCTTATTATCAATGTAGTAAATAGCCTTTTGTATCTCCTGTTCAGCCTTTGCATATAACGCGATTACCGCCTGCATCGGTGTCATTGTGGAAATTGAGCTATTCACATATTTTTGATATGGATTGTTCATCTAAATTCCTCCTATTAACCGCCGAATTGTTGTGTCAGCCATTCGCTTTGTGATGCATATTGTTCAGTCATAACTTCAAGGTTTGTGAATGCGTCCCAATATCTTTCCATTTCAGCTTCATATCGCTCTGTAAGCTCGTCAATTCGCTCTTGATATGACTCTAATTGACGTGAAATCGAGTTGTCATTGACAGTTGAGCTGTTGTCCACACCAGCAAGCATTATTAGCGAGCCTTTTGCAACTGATGAAGTAGAAACTGCACTATCAAGGGCTTTGTCAACTTTTGCAGAAAATCCAGTTTCAGCATCAGTGAAAAATTCCATTATCTCGTCGCCGTTTGTTTCAAGGGCAGTTTTAAGTTTATTTTCGTCAATTTCAAGCTTACCATTGTCCTGCCAACTGGTCGAAACTGTAATGCCCATATCGTTTAATGCAGTAATGTTAGTTCCGCCTGAAACAGCAACTCTAAGGCTAGTTAAAAAGCTTTGAATTGTATCGTCTTGGTATAAAAGACCTTGTTTAGCCTTTTCTTCCCAGTTTTCGATTTCCTCGTCGGACATTTCTTCCTTTTGCTCAGGTGTAAGTGCTGGGTAATCCTCATCATATCCATGTGTAAATGTGATTTCATTATTTAATGTTTCAATTAATGTGTTATAATCTTCAACAAAGCCTTTAACAGCGTCAAAAGCAGTTTCGCTCTCTTGTACAGTTGTAACAGTAGATGCTTTATTTAGTTCAGCATTTGTAACGTCAAGAGTTGTGCCATTTACAGTAAATGAGTTGGAATTATTTGTAATTTTAACTCCGTCAACTTCGATAATTGCATTTTGTCCCTCGAAAGTTGAAGTTGTATTTGTCAATGGAAGTGGTGGAACTCCAGGATAATTGAAGTTTTCACCGAAAAGTGAAGCAAGTAGAGGTTGTGCTTCGTCAGTTGCACCACTCATACCATTTACAGTAACCATTCCGTTTTCTACTGTGATATAACCACCTGAACCATCTACTAAATCTTGTAAAGTAGTGTTTTCATCTAAAGTTATGGAATTATCAACAGATAAATCTGTTGACTTAAATTCAAGTGTTCCGCCAACTGTAATATCTGCAAAAATGTCAGAAAGCTTTGTGTCCATACTTAATTCATTAGTAGCATTTTCATCGGTAAACCCGAACGCAGTTACTAAAGCTGAACTCTTAACATTTCCGTCAAGGGCAGAAACACCAATAACGTCATGTTCGTTAGCACCAGTAAGTGAGAAAGTTTTTGCATCTTCATCATAAGACAATGTTGGAGCATCTGCACCAAATTCTCTTTCAAGTTCATCATTGAATTCCAATAATACATCATTGTAGTCAGTAAAATCATTTTTACTACCACTTGAATCATATTGCCATAGGGTGATTTGTTTAGTTTCGCCGTTAACAGTTACATTAACTGATTGATTAATAAATTGGCTTGCATCTCCCGAAACACCAATTAAAGGAGAATCTTCAGCAGATGAATCTACAAAGCCAAAGCCTTTGCCGTCAGCAGCAACTGAACCAGTGATACTATTTTCATATAAAACAGCGGAGCTAACGGATTGTCCTTTTCCAATTATATCAATTCCACTAGCATCAGTACCAAACATTGCAGTTAATAAGTTACCAGAAGTTTGAGTAACTTCAATACTTGCACCTGATCCAGAGTCTTTAGCTTCTAATTTAAAAGAATTGTCCAAAGAATTAAAGCTAAGTTTTACACCAGCATCGCTATCATTGATAGTATTAATTACATCGCTGATTGATGCGTCTTCGGAAAATGTAAAAGATTCGCCATTAATTTCAAAAGCAAACCCTGTACCTTGAAGATCTGTATCAAAGTTCACATCTTTTAATTTAGTAGATGTACTAGCAGTAGAAGAAGCTCCGTCAGTTAAGCCAATGATTTTAAGTTCAGTTCCATTTGTAGTTGTAGGATTAATAGTAAATTTATGGTTTACACCTGTGTGTGTAATTCCAGATTTTTCCTCAGTAATTAATGTTCCGTTATTCATTTTAAAGGAAACGTCAGCACTTGAAAAGCTGTCATTAATTGATGCTAAAAAGTTAGCCTCTGTAGTAGCAGCATCTTCACCTATTGTGAAAGAAACATCTTTTGTAGATCCGTCAAGAGTTACTGAAACTGTGTATTCATTGCCGCTTGTACCTTCTAAGAAGTTTAAGTCAATACCGTTTGTTACAGCATTACTTCCACTTTCTACAGCAGCTTTACTAGCTTGTTGCAGCACTGTAGTTGAAAAACTTCCAATTTCAGCATTAGGTGAGGCGGAAACAGTAATTCCACTATCTGTGCTTGTTGCAGACCTTGCACCGAATAAAGAGGTTGAACTCAAGTTTGTTTCAGGGCTTAAATAGTTAAAATATGTATTTTGGAACTCAGTTATCAAGTCAATAACATTACGATAACTATCTTGTTTCCATTGTAATTCATCGAATTTTTGTTGTTCCGTATTAAGTCTTATTTTAGACAATGATGCCATTTGTTCAACAATCGACTCTGTATCAAGTCCCGTTGCAAGGCCGGACATTTTTAATTGGCTTACTCCATTAATTGCCATTCGAAGCACTTCCTTTCTTTGTATCGAACATTCGCTCTAACATTTCTCTTGATATTGATTTAGAAGCAACTTTATTTGCTTCTTCAGTTACATAAACTTCTTTTCGCTTGACCTTAATTTCCTTAGGGGCGTTAATGCCAAGTTTGATTTTATCTTTGCTAACCTCCATAACTACGATTTCAATGTTGTCATCAATCATAATAGCTTCGGTGGTTTTTCTTGAAATAACAAGCATTTCAATCCAGTCCTTTCCATGTTTTAACTAATTTGATCGAAAACTTTATGTCTTAAATCATAGTTTTGAGGTAAAATAGTTTGCACACCTAGTTTTTTTGTTTTATTTATTATTATTGGGCTTTTTAAGTTGATTGTTGTATTTTTATAATCTTCTGGGATAACAGCTATTGCATAATAAGCAATATCATCGCCATCTTCGTATTCGATAGTTTTTAAATCTTCCTTTTCAGGATTTGGGGAATAGCCTTGTAAAATTTCCTCTGTGTTAAAAATTATAAAACAAAGTTCTTCGCCACTTATACTTTGTAGCCATAAAGGGGCAGCTTCCTCCTTGATTGGAGATAATACTGCATATTTTTTTGTTTCTTCAAAAGCGAAAATTCCTTTAGGAAAAATCAAAATATCTTCCTCATTAATTTTCTCTTTCCCGAAATCTCTAGTATTTATTTCAAGCACAGTTTTCTCCTCTTTCTTGCTTTTATACTTTAATATTAACTAAAGGAGTGGCACTTCTTGGAAAATAATTAGGATTTCCAATGTAAGTGAATGCTACACTGCCCTTAGTCACTAAATCAGCTGAAAAACTTCCTCTTGAATAATCATTTTTATTAAAGATTGAAGTATTAAATTCAGCAGAAAATTCTGGTTTAGTGGCATCTATTGTAAAGTTTGGCTTTGTGAAAGATACCTTAGCCATATCGGCAGGAACAAATCCGATGGCAGTTTGCCTTTGTAGACTGTTTCGCCATTCATTAGCTTCAAACTGTCCAATGCTCATTCCTTTTGGATTTGCTTTATTATTACCGCTTTCAACAGTGTTTTTAACATTTTGTTCAATTTGCTGAAAAGCCTTGTCTTCATTCTCTTGTGTGAGTTTTCCAATAGATTTCATTCCAAGGCTATCTTTAACAGCGGTAAAATCAGCAGAAAATTCGACTCTGTCCATATTGTACTTCACTTGTGAATCGGTAAAACTGTAAGTTGCAGTAGCTTTTGGTTTATTGTAATTGAGTTGTGCATCTTGATAATTATATTTTAAAGCTGGGCGAGAAATATCGTATTGTAGCAATTGAGGTACCATAGACAAAACCTTCCTTTCATTTAATTGAAGTAATTTTTATTAGTTTATATAATCAAAAATACTCATTGGAACAACTTTTGAACCCATTGAAAGTGTTGCATTATAAGCCATTTCAGCAGTTTTAAACAAAGTAAGTTGTTCAGTAATTCCTATTGTATCATAACCCTCAGCGTAAACTTGAGCTTCTTGAAGGTTTAATAAATCATTTTTTACCTTAGTTGTAGTCATTGTAACAGTTTGTTGTTTATTACCGATTTCAGTAATGTGAACAACTAGGGCGCTCTTAGCATCGTGAATTCTATCAAGATACTCTCTCGTCGCATCAATGTCACCAGTTGCACAAGCTTCTGCCGCTTCATAAGTAAGAGCGATTACGTTAAGTGGATAACCCTCATCATCTACACCAAAACCTGTAATTTCAACACCATTCATTGATATATCAAGAACAGTTTGTGGGTCAGGTACACCATTTTCATCATATTTTATTCCAAGTCCGATATCCATTGGAATTGAAGCAGTTTCAGGGAATGCAGAAAGGTCAGCTTCAGTGACATCTACGCCATTGAAAGTAAGTACGCCTAATTCTTCGTCATATTTAAAAGGTGCTTCATCATTATTTGTTCCACCAAATAAAGTTCTATCGCTAAAAGTTGTATTCATTTGTGCAACCATTTGGTCAGCTAGAGTTTTAAGCTCATTTGAAAGAATTTCTGCGTTTTGGGTAGGGTCATTAACTGCATAAATTATTTTATCAGTAACGGAGTTTATAATTTGGTCACTAATTGTAAGAATTGATTCTTCAGCGGCATCTAAAACACCTTCAGCAGTTTGTAAATTTGCTAAATAAATATCAGTGTCATTAATACTTCCTCTTATTTCCATAGCTTTTGCAGCTTTTAATGGATCTTCGGAAGCTTTCATATATTGACGTTGTGACATTACTCTTTCGTTTATTTTATTCATATTGGATAGCGAACTTCCGCTATTTCTTAAATATTGACTTGTCATTTGATTTTGAGTTACTCTCATAATATCAATTCCTTTCTAAGTAATAAAAATTAATTATTGTTATTACTTATTACCTTCCTACTAATCCCATTTGATTAATAATTGTATCTAAAGCTTCATCTAAAGTAGTCATCATTCTTGAAGCTGCGTTAAACCATTTTTGATATGTCATCATATTTGTTCCTTCTTCATCAATTGAAACACTTGAAACTGCAAATCTTTCATTCATAACAGTTTCAGTTAATAGTAAAGAAGAATCATATTTTCCGCTTTGGAAGTCGATTTCCTGAGCAATTCTATTTGAATAATAGTTTATATATTCTTCAAAAGAACCTGTAAAATCTGCATTATCTCCAAAAGTTATATCTTTTTCGAATAAGCTTGCAAGTTTCATAATATGCGCGTTGTCAAGTTCACCATCTTGGAAAGTTGAAACAGCTAAGAATGGATCGTCTACCCACTCTTGTGAAATTCTAATTGTGCTTGCAGTGATACGAAGTCCGTCGCTAGAAACAAATAAATCTCTTTCGATAACTTCACCTGTGTCAGGGTCAACTATTGCATTAGCAGCATTAAATTCCTCAGCCAATTTACTAGCAAATTCATTTATTGTGCTTTCATAGTAAGGGATACCATATTCACCTGTTTGATTTCCTTCAGCATAAGGACCGTTTCCGTTATAAATATCTAAGTAACCTTTTAGTGAACCCGAAGCAGCATTAAATTCTTCACCACTTCCAAAACTTACTTCAGCAGTTCCGTAAACATCGTCAACTTCGATATAAAGCTGAGTAGCTTTTTTCCCTGAAATAACTTCGACACCAGCCATATCAACTGTTACAGTTCCATCAGCTTCTTCCACAACGTTTATATCGCCATAAGTTGAAAGTGAGTCTAAAAGTACATTTCTTGCATCTAAAAGTTCATTAGGACCATATCTTTCATTTACTTTATAGTCAGCCATTTCAGTAAGGGAAATTTCACCACTTGTTACATAAGCTTCCGAAATCAAATCATTTAAATCAGCAATTTTTGAAAGGGTAGCATTTATGTCTGAAATTTGATTTTCCATTTCGCCAAAAGTTTGTGTTTGTAATGCGTCAATTCTTGCACTATAATCACTAAGCATATAAATAATTTGTTCAGCAGATTGTCTAGTGATAGCTGCAAGTTCAGCTTTATCAGCAGAGTCGGAAGAAAATGCATTCAAGGATTCTTGGAATTTTGCAGTTACATCAAAAAGTCCTTGTGAAGTAATATTATCAATGATGTTTTCAAGGTCAGTAAGTACACCAGTTTTAACCCCAGCTTCTGCTGTTAAAGGGTTTATTTCTCTAAACTTTTTATCCAAATAAGGGTCACGAATTTGGTCAACGCCAGGAGAAGACACCCCTTGACCAGCAAGCATAACCTGGCTGTTTCCAGCATACATACTGTCATTCATAGGAGTAACCATTGAAAACAAGTCAAGTCTTTGTCTTGTATACCCTTCAGTATTTACGTTTGCAATATTATTACCTGTAATATCCAATGCTTTTTGTGAAGCAGTGATAGCTTTCTTTTGAGTTTCAAAACCTAGAAAAGTTGGTCTCATTTATTTATCCTCCTATACGTTTTTCGACAGTAAAGAGCCGAAATCTTGTGTTCTATTTTTACCACCACTACTGTCATAAGTCGAAGTTTGCGGTTCGGTTGTACGTTTATTAAGTGACTTTAAATTTTGTGAAGCTCTTTCCATTGCGTTTGTATTAACTCTTTTAACTTCGTTTACATATTTAGAAAGCGACTCATTTAAATCTCGTAAAGTCCCTTTATATTTATCAGGGGCATTATCGATAAGTTCTTTAAACTTTTGATTTTCCAAACCTTGTTCTTTCAAGAGTTTAATTCGTTTTGCTTCAAGTGCTTCACCACGCATAATATAAGCTTGTTCTTTAGTCAAAATTTCATTTAGTTTTACAACATTATTTGCAATAAGTAAACTAAGTTTTTCGTTTTCAAAACCTAGCAATTCTTTATAATGAGCAACACATTCTGTGAAAAATTCAATTAATATTTTATAATCAGCCAAAGGTATTCCCCTTTCGTTATATCAAATTTTAATACTTGCCCAAAATTGATTGAGCTATATTTTCAGCGGGGATATTATATTGTCCGCTTGCAATTTTTTCTTTAAGCATGGCAATTTTACCAGCACTTGCATTTTCATTTACAGAAGTAGCAACTTGTGCCTTTAAAACACTGTCAGAAGTAGCACTAGCAGAAAATTCAACAGTATCTATGTTTTTTGTGCTTTTTGTAGCAGATGTATTTTTAGCGACTTTTTCGTAATTATTGTTGGATTTATAAGCCGAAATCGCATTGTTAAAACCTTTAATTTCCATAAACTCACATTCCTTTCTCTTTGTGGAATACATAAATAGTGAATTAAGTTGAAAATGTTACTATCTCTCTAGCAAAAACCATAAATCAAAGCTTTTCTTACTTTATTTCTGGTGCATTTTCTAACATAATTAACTATAACTATTTTTTACCTATAAAATATATCGACAGAACAATTTAAAACTTTAGTTTTTTTCTAAAAAAAATAAAAACTTTTCAATTGTGAAAGTTTGTTGAAAAACTTAGATTTTACTTGTATAATTTCCTTTTTTGTGGTAAATTAAATATATACATTTTTTATTTGGGGAAACAAAATTTTTATGATGAAAAATGGGAAAGGGAATTTATTAAAAATGAACAAATTTTCCTGTGTTTTTTTGGCAATTGTAATTTTAACAGCAAGTTTATTATCGGCTTGTGATTCTATAAATGACATTACTTTTGAAGAAAGTGAAGTCCAAACATCTGAAGTTGTAACGGAAAGTGAAATAAGTGAAACTACTTCTGTCACAACAACTGCCTTAGACCTCTCTGATATGACAACAGCAACTGAGGTTGAGGCGGACATTACCACAGTTAATTATGAGAGTTATTCTCGTTTAGTTGAAGCAGAAATGGGCGTTGCGAGTGGAAATATATCCTTATCACAAAGACGAGATGGATACAGCGACACTGGCTATTTGACTGGGTTTGACAAATCTTTTGAAAATGAAGTTATTGTTACTTTTAATCTTCCTACTAGCCAGCATTACAATATAACTTTGCGAGTTGCTTCCGACAATAAAATGAACAATATTTTGCTAGTTGACGAAACTGAAATAGGGGAGTTCATCACATCTGGGTCGGGAAATTTTGAGGATATTGTTTACAGCAATGTTTATTTAACTAGCGGAATTAACACATTTTCCATTAAAGAAGTTACGGGAGGAATTGATTTTGACTACATTTCAGTGGAAAGTAGTGAGGATATACAAAATATTGAACTCTCAGCAACCGAGGAATTGATAAATGAAAATGCTACTGAAAAAGCAAAAGCTACAATGTCTTACTTAGTGGAAAATTTTGGCACAAATATTTTAAGCGGGCAATACGTTACTCCTGGAACAAATAACGAACTAGACTTAATTTACTCTGTGACAGGGCGTTATCCTGCTATTCGACTTGGTGATTTATCTTTTTATACCGCTGATACAGATTATGAGATTGAGGAAATTGAAAAAGCTATTGACTGGTCAAAAAAAGGTGGTTTAGTGAGCTATATGTGGCACTGGCAGGCACCTGTTGGTGAGCCATCATTTTACACTGGTGAAACAGATTTTGATTTATCTAAAGCAGTGACAGATATCGATATTTCACAGCTTCCACTACAAGAAATTGAAATTTTATATCAAAATGGAGATATTACAGAGGAAACTTTTGAAATAGTGCGTGATATTGACAGAATTTCTCAGCAATTGCTTGTTTTACAAGAAAATGATGTTGCGGTGCTATGGCGACCTTTGCACGAGGCTAGTGGCGATTGGTTTTGGTGGGGAGCAAGCGGATTTGAAAGTTATAATTGGCTTTGGAATTTGCTTTATGATAGGCAAACTTACTATCACGGATTAAATAATTTGATTTGGGTTTGGAATGCACAGGATATAGATTGGTATGTTGGTGATGATAAGTGCGATATTATTTCTGCTGACATTTATTCAGCTAGTCAAAGTCATCTAAATCAAGTTAATATTTTTGTACAGTATACTGAAATTACGCAAAATAAATTAATTGCTTTGTCGGAAAGTTCCACAGCACCTTTCCCTGATTTTTCTATTAGAGATAATGCAGTTTGGTCTTGGTTTGGGGTTTGGTACGGGGAATATATTATGGCAAGTGACGGGCATTATTCCGAGCAATATATGACAAAGGAAGATCTTATCTTAATTTATAGCCATGAAAACGTTATGACATTAGAAAGATTGCCTGATTTAAGAGAATAAAAAAGGGTGTGATGAAACTAAAACTGTGTTTCGTCACGCCTTTTTTGCATTAGAAATTAACAAAACATTCATAATTATAACCGTTCTTTTTAATAAATAAATGATATAATATAATTGTAGTAAATTTACTTCATTCTATTTTTCTCATTGTTATGCTTGATGATAGACGTATTAAGGGGGATTTATAATGCTAAAACAACAATTATTCTCAACTTTTGAAGAAGGTGTTTTCATTTTATATTTTCTATCGCAAACTATAATTAAATTTTGTGTTGAATATAATATTGAAATAAATAATGTAATTCTAAGAGTAATAATAGGAATTCTTCCTGAGATTATTTTGATTGGAATACTTGTTTTTAAAACAATAAAGAAAACACCAGCAAAGAAATTGACTATTAAAGCATTGCTTTTTATTGGTTATGTAATTTTATTTCTCCTTT
>CAYJLB010000001.1:87846-91002 GCA_964370845.1 uncultured Oscillospiraceae bacterium | reverse complement strand
CAAATTTTGTTATTTCAGTTATACTTGTGTCTTTGTTAATAGCACATTGGTTCTATCTAATGCACAAAAAAGGGGCTACTTTATGAATAAAACCTAAAATCCACCATGGGTATTATCGAATATGATTTAAAAAGTAAAAAGTGCGAATTGTGAGGTGTAAATATGATTGTAGATATTAATATATTTCAGATTATTTGGTCGATTTTTAATTTATTTCTTTTGATATTAATCGGGACTTTAGTAGTAAAATTTATCAAAAAAAAGTAAATTTTCATTAAAACGTAAACACTGCAAAGATAATTGCAGCAAAAAGAAGGTGTGACGAAACACAATTTTTTAGTTTCGTCACACCTTCTTTTTATTAATAAAAAATTTTAATAAAATATTAACTCTTTTCTATTGTCTAAAAGGGGAAAATATAGTACAATAATTATATATACTAATTAATTAGAAAAAATAATTTCACAATATAGAAAGGGCTGTAAAAATAAATGAAAAGAGTATTTGACGAAATTTCTAAAAATATTGTCGGAAATAATGAGGCTATATTTTTAATGCTTGTTTGCGTGCTTGCGAAAGGGCACGTTTTAATAGAAGATGTACCTGGGGTAGGGAAAACTTTGCTTGCCTCATCATTAGCGAAATCTTGTAGCATCGATTTTTCAAGGGTTCAGTGTACACCCGACGTTTTGCCTAGTGATATTTTAGGCTTTTCTATGTTTGATATAAAGACTTCTAGCACAAGATACATAAAAGGTCCTGTTATGACAAATCTACTTTTAGTAGATGAAATTAACAGAGCTTCACCAAAAACTCAATCCGCACTCCTTGAAGTTATGGAGGAATATAAAGTAACTGTGGACGGAAATGTTTTAACAGTACCGCAACCATTTATGGTAATTGCTACACAAAACCCAATTGAAAATGTGGGAACTTCGCCACTTCCTGAAGCACAATTAGACCGATTTATGATGAGAATTTCCCTTGGTTACCCTAGTTCAGATAATGAAATTGAAATGTTGTCACGATTTAAAGATAAGACTACATTACCACAAATTATCCCTGTAGTTTCTGGTGAAGAAATTATTTCCTTACAAAAGCAAGTTGACTTAGTCACTGTAGATAAATCAATAATGAGTTATATTGTAAGTATAGTAGAAAAAACGAGAAATCACCCGAAAGTTGCCCTTGGTTGCTCACCTCGTGCTTCCCTTGCATTAATGCATTGTGCACAGGCGAAAGCTTTTCTCCACGGGAGAGATTATGTTATACCTGATGATATAAAAACCTTATCCAGCTATATTTTACCTCATAGATTAGTGCTTGCGACTCAAACTTATGGTTTATCAACTGCTATTCATGCAAAGGAAATTATTGCGGAAATTATTGAAAAAACTCCAATCTAAATAGATTTATTTAAGGAAACAGGTGGAAAGTTTGAAAGAAAAAGTTTTTGATACAAATATTCCGTGTAAAAAGCCACATAATTTATTTGTTTTATATTTAATTGCTATTTTAATATTGTTTTTAGTTTGCATTTATTATGGAAATTATATTTTATGGATGATATTTGTTTTTGGGATTTCTCTACTTTTGGTAGATGTTGGAATTTTTATTTTAGCGTTGCAAAAATTTAAAGTTGTACAAAGTATTTCTTCCCCAATTATTGAAAGGGGAGAGGAATTAGCGTTAAACCTTGATATAAATGTGTCTAGAAAGTGGCGAGTGCTTAATAATTTTATTATTTCTTATAAATTTAGTGGAAAAAAACCTACTTATAAGAAAGTCAGAAAAAATATTATTATAAAGTTTCAACCGCAAGATGTAGGGAAACATACTTTTTCTGTGGATTATATTTATATAGAAAGTTATTTTTCTCTTTTTGTGCGGAAGTATAAAGTTAGCGAAAATCCTTATTCTTTGGAATGTTTAGTTCTTCCTAAACTAAAAAAACTGGATTTTGAAGATAGATTGGTGTTAAACCCAAATATTTCAGCTTCTCACCTTGTTTTTGCGAAGAAAGAATATGATGATTATATCGGAAATAAAGAATATACTCCTGGCGACCCTATAAAATTAATTAATTTCAAAAAATCTGCGGTGCAACAAAAAACTTTAGTAAAAGAATATGCAACGCCAACAAAAGGACCTGCTATTAGTATTTTTGTGGACAAATTTTCTCCAAATAACTATAATACAGTCGCCGAAGTAGTTTATGCTGTCAACAATTTTTATTTGGAGTGTAGAAATTGTGTAACCATACTCAACTTTTTTGACGGAAAGCAAATAACTTACACCGAGGATATTCAAAATAGACTTCCCACCGACCTTGCTAATTATATTCCAAACATTGTACAAGATTTTGAGTACAAACCTTTGAATATAACTACCGCAAATTTACCAATTGCAGTAATAATTTCTGAATACAATGAGAATGCAGATTTTTCAATTTTTACATTATTGCAATCAAACAGCATTATTTTTCTCAGTTCTTCTGGAACAAAGCATAAAAATGAAATTGAAAAAATATTGCAAGAAAAAAATGATAATTACAAGACAATACTACTTTTTGACGAAAAATCATTACTAGAGATGAACTAAATCGGAGTGATAAAGTGTATATAAAAAATAAATCTGGAAATAAAATTTTACAAAAGTTTTTGATAGCGGTTTTTGATGGATTAATCTTTTCCGCTTTTGCAAGTGTGCTTTCTTTTACTTTTCTTACTACTTTACTTGGACTTTCTTTTGAATTTTTCCCTGCTATAGTCGTTCCTAATACAATTTTTTGGCTAGGTTTTTCCTTTTTAAATATAAGCAAAAAAATATTTTACCCTGTTTTAGGTGTGGGAGTAATTTCTCTTGGAGTTTTTCTTTATAAAACTGGTTTAGTAGCAATTCAGGAATATGCGTTAGAATTTGCTGATTTTTTATACTATTCCGACCCACTTCCTGAAGTATTTACAAATGAAATTTACGGACAAAGTTTTAGAATATTGGTTTATAGCGGAGTTGCAATCTTTTTACTTTACATTTATTACATAAAAAGGTTCACTTTGTTCGTGAAAATTATTGGCACAATATTTTTTATAGGTTTTATAGTGCTTAGTTCTTTTTTTACAGATATTGACTACACTTATTTGTTTATTTGCGTTT
>CAYJLB010000001.1:0-87836 GCA_964370845.1 uncultured Oscillospiraceae bacterium | reverse complement strand
TTATAATTTTATGGCTTCATGGTCGAGCGAAATATTACAAATATTCCCATAAAAAAGCGACCTTAAAGCCTTATCTGCCTTTTCAGTTTAAAAGGCTTGCAATATCCATTATCCCTGTTATAATTCTCACTATTTCAACTTTTGTTACGACTTTTGATTTCATTTCACATGATTTTGTTTCTTATATAAATATTACAAGGGAAAGTGTTGTTAGAGATATTACTTATATAAACGGAATTAACTCCTTATTTAAAAGATATGATGAGGAGGACGTTTCTTTAGGTGGAAGCTTAACGCGTGATACTGTTGTTCATTTCGAAGTGCGAAATAATGAAGATTTATATTTGCGAACTGCAACTTATGATATTTACACAGGTTCGGGATTTGAAAAAGCTGATAAAAATAGCGAAAAACAACCTTTTGCACCTGAGTTATTGGTGCTTAGTTTTCTTGAATATAATAGTTTTGACATAAAAATTGCTGGTTATGACAGCAACATTTTGCCTTTACCTCCCACAACAAGTTTTGTCGAAACAATTTATCATCAAGACCAACAAACAGGAGAAAATTTATTTTCTAGTAACCAATATGATGAAGTTTCTTTAGCACAAAGTCTTGATAGAAATGATGAATTTAAAGTTCATTATTTCAAAGAAAACTCTGTTATCGGAAATAATGTGTGGGTGAATAGTTTTGAGGAAGTTAATATAACTGAAAGTAACACACAACTTCCAGAAACTGTGACTCAAAGGACAAAAGACCTTGCGACACAGCTTCAAGAGGATATATTATATGATTTTTTAAGTCCTCAATATAATCATACTGAGGTAGAAGATTATTATAATGACGAATATTTGCATATAATGTATGTTTATAGTATGAGTGGTTACATTAGAAATTATTTAGCTTATACTTATCCATATACAACCACTCCAGATGAGGTGGAGGGTGTGGATTTTGTGGATAGCTTTTTATTTGAACATCAAGAGGGATATTGTGTTTCTTTTGCTTCGTCTATGTTAGTTTTGTTGAGAAGTTTAGACATTCCTTGCCGATATGTTTCGGGTTATTATATTCCAGCCTCAGTAGATGGTGAGTATCAAGAGGTTACTGACTTCCATAAACACGCGTGGGTAGAGGTTTATTTACCGAATGTTGGTTACGCAATTTTTGACGCTACTCCAGCTAGTTGGGTGGACAGCGAAATTAACGGAAATCCTATTGATGAAGTGGAGGAAACAACCCAAACCACTGAAACCACAGAAACTACTGAATTTACTATAGAAACAACGTCACAAACTACTTTGGGTACAACTGAAAGCACTGAAGAAGAAATAGTTGTAACAGAGAAAGAATACGATTTTACAAGTTTAATTCCAGCATTAATTACTGTGGGAAGTGTCTTGTTATTGAGTTTTGGAATAATATTCTTTTTGTCATATAAAAACAAAGTTATACATTTAGTATTATTATCAAAAAATCCAACAACGATATATAAATCCACAATCAATCTTTTAGAAATGGTTAAAATTAAAAGGAAAAATCAAGAAACAGTCCGTGATTTTATGATAAATGCTTACGAAATCCTCCCACTTTATCATTCTGAAAGTCATTCGGAAAGAAACAGAAAAACAACGCCTTTTGATGATTTTAACCCTCATTTATTAGAACAACGAGAACAAATTATTTGCACAATTGAGAAAATTTTGTACGGTGGCAACGAAAATATTGATAATTTAGATTTGCTTATAACATTTAGAAATGATGTAAGTTCTTATGTCAAAGAGAAAAAAGGGAAGCTATTTTATCTAATTTTCTTTAAAAATATTAAGTAGCAAAAGGATAAACTCGACTAATTTTACTTAGAAAGGAATGGTTATTGTTATGAAAAAATTAACATTATTATTGACTTTGGTATTTTTTACTACTTTTCTTGCGGCTTGTGCAAGTGAAAGTTCAACTGTACCCGATGAAACGGAAAAAACTACTGCAAGTGAAACTACTACTCAAACGACGGAAGCTGAGGAAACTGCCGAGGTAATTAAGCCCGATGAGGAAGCGATTATAAACGTTGAACTACATCAATATATGGTAGGTGTTTCTGGAAAAGAACTTGACTTAAATGATGAGGAAAGTGCTATTAGTTATGATGAATATATTGGCGTTGGAGTTGTTTATCCAAGTGCAATTATAGACTCAGCTGAGGAGAATTTTATTCATGTAAACACTCAGCAAAGCAATGGTTTTTCCTTGCAAGTTGTAAATGAGTATCCATTTTATGATGATTTCCCGGACGATTTTACTGAGGAAGATTTTGAAAAATTAGAGAAGACAGATGTTATAGGATTTTTTGCTGAAAGAGAAAGTGCAACTGAATTTCCTTTTGAAAATATGAAATCCAGTGATTATGTTGTTGAAAAAGTTTATGACGGAGATACAATTGATTATTATTTCACATATTTAAAGAGTACTGATGGTTTAGATGCTCCTCAAGAAACTTTGGATTTAATCAATAATATTTTGGCAACTAAAGATGAGTACAGAGAAAATTTATTTATTTTCACTCCTGATGAGGAATATTTGGATATATTAAATAGCGATAATCCTTATGCACCTGCTGGCTATCCACCTAATTTCGGAACTTTTACAGCAGAAACTTTAACAGGGGAAACGGTAAGTGAAGAAATTTTTGCAGATTATGAAATTACAATGATTAATTTTTGGGCGACTTGGTGCGGTCCTTGTATCTCCGAAATGCCTGATTTAGCGCGAGTTTACGAGAATTTACCAGAGGGGGCAAATTTTATTTCAGTAGCAACTGATGGAGCAACTGAGGGTGAGCTTGCTTTAGAAATACTAAACTCAGAAAATGCAATGTTTCCGACTTTAATTGACAATGACGAAATTTTGGAAAATATTTCAAGATATGTGCAAGCTATTCCAACAACAATTTTCGTTGACAGCGACGGAAATTTAATTGGTGAGCCAATTGTAGGCGTTCCAGCTAATGCTGAAGAAACTTATTTAAACACTATTTCCGAAAGAATGGAGCTTGTTAAATAATGAAAAAAATTACAATTATAAGGGCTGGGTTAATTTTCACAGCACTCGCCTTCATTGTGATTGGAATTTTTATTGGTGAGGCGAATGATGTTTTAGCAAAGGCAATTAGAATTTGTCTTGAATGCATCGGCATAGCCTAGCAACGTGACGTTGCATCCACGCCCGCACTAAACATAGTAAAAGAGGATAATTATGTTTCTGCGAGGTCGGATATGGCAGATAAGGAAATTGTTATAACGTGACATTGCATCCATGCCCGCACTGAACATAGTAAAAGAGGATAATTATATTTCTGCGAGGTCGGATTTTGCTGTAGGGGCGACCTGTGGTCGTCCGTTTATTACAATCGTAGGGGAGGGGCTATGCTCCTCCCGAAATGGATAATTAACCAGATTTTATACGATTTATTATTTGAATAAGGAGTGTTGTTTTTGAAAAAAATTAAGAATAATATTAGGCTAATAGTTCAAATTTTATTTACAGCACTAAGCAATGGTTATCTTGCTGGATTTGCTGGGGGGAAAATTTTTCAAGGCAAATCAAAATATCTATGTGTTCCGGGGCTGAGTTGTTATTCTTGCCCTGGGGCATTGTCCGCTTGCCCTATAGGTTCCCTTCAAGCTGTTTTAGCTAAAAGAGGTAATTATTTCAGTTTTTATGTCCTTGGCTTTTTAATTCTTTTCGGGATAGTTTTAGGCAGGTTTATCTGCGGATTTCTTTGTCCATTTGGTTTAGTTCAAGATTTACTTTATAAGATTAAGAGTAAAAAAATAAAGGTTCCCAAAAAAGTTGACAAGCTGTTAAAATGGCTTAAATACATAATTTTATTGACTTTAGTAATAATTTTCCCAATGTTTTTAACAAACAAATTTGGGATTGGCGACCCATTTTTTTGCAAATATCTTTGTCCGTCGGGAACGTTATTTGCTGGTATTCCAATGATTGCATTAAATGATAGTTTAAGAGCTTTAGTAGGGTTTTTATTTAACTGGAAAATGGGAATTTTGGTAATAATTCTTATATTATCAGTGTTTATTTATCGACCATTTTGCAAATATCTTTGCCCTTTAGGAGCTTTTTACGGACTTTTCAACAAATTTGCTCTTTACAGAATGGATATTGATTACAAAAAATGTACAAATTGCAAGAGTTGTGAAAAGGCTTGTAAAATGAATATTGAAGTGACAAAAAACATTAATTCCCCAGAATGTATAAGGTGTGGAGATTGCAAAAAATCTTGTAAATACGATGCTATATATAGCGGTTTTAACAATAGCAAAAAAGTTGAACAAAGGGAAAAATACACATTTCCTTTTGAAAAATAATTTTTGAGAGGAATGGTCTAATAAAATGCTTTTTTCTTTGGCGCTTGTATTCATTGTGGGAATGTTGTTTGGGAAAATTTTTGAGTTAATGAAATTACCACGACTTTTGGGAATGCTTATTACTGGAATTTTGCTTGGGCCATATGTTTTTGATTTTCTTGATGAAAAAATATTGCTTATTTCCCCTGAATTAAGAGAATTTGCACTTATAATTATTTTAGCTCGTGCTGGAATGAATTTGAATCTTTCTGAGCTTAAAAAAATAGGTCGCCCTGCAATTTTATTATGCTTTATCCCAGCTTGTTTTGAAATAATTGGTGTAGTTTTGATTGCTCCGCCTTTACTAGGGATTTCAGTGCTTGAAAGTGTGCTTTTAGGTTCGGTTATAGCGGCAGTTTCACCAGCTGTAATTGTTCCCAAAATGCTTAATTTAATGGAAAAGGGTTACGGGAGAAAAAAGGCTATTCCGCAAATGATAATGGCTTGTGCTTCTGTTGATGACGTTTTTGTTATAGTGATATTTTCTGTATTTTCAACACTTTTACAAACAGGTGAAGTTAATGCTGTTAGCTTTTTGCAAATTCCAACTTCAATAGTTTTTGGACTTTTTGGGGGAATAATTCTAGGTGTAATTTTAACATTTATCTTTAACAAAATCCACATTCGTGATAGCGGGAAAATAATAATAATTCTTTCCACAGCCTTTGTTCTAACAACTTTTGAAGATTTGTTGACAGGAGTAATTGGTTTTTCAGGACTTCTTGCGGTAATGTCTTTAGGGGCAACTATTAAGCTAAAGAAAGAAATTTTGTCCAAACGTTTGTCCGACAAATTTGCAAAGCTTTGGGTAGGGGCGGAAATTCTGCTCTTTGTTTTAGTGGGAGCAACTGTGAACATTGAATATGCATTAAATTCAGGAGTTTTAGTAGTTATTTTAATACTTTCTGTGTTATTATTTAGAATATTGGGAGTAATTTTAGCTGTTGTAAAAACAAAATTCAACAAAAAAGAAAGAATTTTCATAGCATTTTCTTTTATCCCAAAAGCAACTGTACAAGCTGCAATAGGAGGAATTCCCCTTGCGATGGGGCTAGGTTGTGGAGATATTATTTTAACTTCTGCGGTGGTTGCAATACTTATTACCGCTCCACTAGGTGCAATTTTAATTGATAAAACTTATAAAAAAGCTTTGACTAATGAGAATTCAAATTGATTATAATAAAAAAGCTGTTACGACACAAAACAGCTCCAAACCGTACAAAAAGTACAATTTGGAGCTGTATAATTAGTGTTTCGTAACAGCTTTATTTATTTGTTAATAATGGCTCATTATTTCAAGGCTTTGTGCATCAATAATTTTTGCTCCATCTAAAACAATAACTAATTCATTATCGAATTTTGCCACTGATGAAATATATCTTGTCACACTGTCATTTGAAATTGCTGGCGCACCGGACAGCTGTGCTTCGTTTATTTCAACAACAGATTTTACTGTATCTACAATAAATCCAATGTCAATTCCTACAATATTCATTATAATAATACAAGTACGTTCATTGTACTCAATTTCTTCAAGCATAAAACGCTTTCTTAAATCAACAACAGGAACAACTTTACCTTTTGTATTAATAATCCCTTTTGCATAACTAGGGAATTCAGGTACAGGAGTTGGAGTTTGAACCTTTATGATTTCATAAACAGTCTTTATTGGAAAAGCAAACGTTCTATCAGCAAGAACAAAAGTTAAGTATTTATTTTGCTGAAGGTCAACAATGCTTTCTTCCTCGAAATTGTTGAGAATATCGTTCATATATTTTCATTCCTTTCTACATATAGCCAATATTATTTGCTTTTTATTGCGGATAGTATTGCGTCAGGAATATCGGAGAGTGATTTTTGAATATTTACACCACCTAATTGATGAGCAACCATTGGCATACCATAAACTACACAGGAGTCTTTATCTTGCCCGATATTATAAGCGCCTTGCTGTTTCATTTTAAGCATACCTTGAGCGCCGTCTTGTCCCATTCCTGTAAGGATTACGCCAACGGCATCTTTTTTAGCGACAGCTGCAACGGAATCAAACAAGGCATCAACAGAAGGGCAGTGTCCACTGATTTTCTCACCTTGTTTTGAAGAAACATAGTATCCGTTTGCATCTTTTTCAAGTCGCATATGGTACTTACCAGCTGCGATTAACGCAAGTCCAGGAGTTAATCTATCACCATCTTTAGCTTCACGCACTTCAAAGTTACAAAGTCTATTTAAACGTTGTGCAAACATAGCCGTAAATTTTTCAGGCATATGCTGTGTAACTAAAATCGGAGGCAAATTGTTTGGGAGTTCAGGTAGTATGCTTACTATGGCTTCAACTCCACCCGTAGAAGCTCCAATTGCAATAACAAGATTGCTGTTTGCAACCGGTTTAATGGGCGCACTTTGTACAGGTGCAGCTATTTTCTTAGGAGTAAACCCTTTTGAAACTTTAGATAGACTAGCCGCTTTAACTATTTCAGTTAGAACAGCAGCAAAATCTTTTAAGTCATTAGGTGATTTTATAGCAGGTTTTCCAACAAAGTCTACAGCACCCGCCTCCAAAGCATTAAATGCATTTTCAGGTGTAGATGAAACTACTACTACAGGCAAAGGGTATTGTGGCATTAATTTTTTTAGGAAATCAATACCGCTCATTTTAGGCATTTCAACGTCAAGGGTAATTACATCAGGTTTAAGTTGAATAATCTTATCTCTTGCATCAAAAGGGTCGCAAGCAGTGCCTACTACATCTATATCTTTATCTTCACTTATAAATTTAGACAAAACTTCTCTAAATAACATAGAGTCGTCAACAATAAGTACTTTAATTTTCTTTTCCATGATAAATCAATACCTCACTTTAAAATTTTATTTTTGGAAAATGGCAGTTTGAATTTGCTTAAACGGAATACCTTTCGGCATAGCTTCAGCATGTCCAATAAAAAGATACCCTCCTGGTCTAAGCACGTCATAAAAACGTCGAATTAAAGCATCTTTAGTGTCATTTTCAAAGTATATCATTACATTTCTACAAACGATTAAATCAAAAGGTTTTTTTGCAACAATATTTTCCATAAGATTAAAATATTTAAAAGCAACTTCTTTTCTTAAAGAAGGAGTTACTTTGAATTTTCCATCTGGAAGTGGCATAAAATACTTTTTTTGCCACTCGGAAGGCAATTCTTCAATAGTTTCTTTTGTATAAATTCCTTCTTTTGCAGTAACTAAGGCATTCGCAGATATGTCAGTTGCAAGAATTTTTGTATCCCACCCAGTTTTTCTTGCTCCAAAATATTCATCAATACACATTGCGATGTTATATGGTTCGTGCCCAAAAGAACAAGCGGCACTCCAAATACGCATATCTTTATTTTTAATTGTCTTTTCAAAATCGGGAAGCACTACTTTTTTAAGGAAGTCAAAGTGTTGAATTTCACGCATAAAATATGTGTGATTAGTTGTAATTTTATTCAAAAAAACTGTCATCTCAGGACTTTCGGGATTTTTATGGAGATAGTCCATAAATTGTGCAAAAGAGGTATAGCCACTTTTCTTTAATGTAAACTCAAGTCTACCTTCTACAAGTACACGTTTTTTCGATAAATTAATCCCGTATCTTTCTCTTACAAATTCCACAATACTAGTAAACTCTTGGTCGGTAAGTTTCATAATATTCATTCCTTTCTATTTTGCAAAAACTATATTTGCAAAATTAATTAAATAATATTTTTTATTCAAAGATAATTTTTTTACAATCTAAAATAAGTGTAACATCTTCCTTATCATTTACAATATAATTTATAAACTTGTTAACGTTTACAGATTTATACATAGGAGGAGTAGTTACTTTTTCCGCGTCAACAGATACAACTTCACTTATTCTATCAATAATCATTCCCACAGAAACTTCGTCATATTCAGCAACTATGATACAAGTTCTTGAGTCATAAGGAGTTTGTTCTTTCCCAAAACGTTCTTTTAAACTCATAACAGGGATAACTTTACCACGAAGGTTAATTACACCCTTAATGTAAGAAGGAACTTTTGGAACTATTGTAATTGGTTGAATTTCAATAATATCTGCTACATAATCTATTTGAATTCCGTAAATTTGTTCTTCAATAAAAAATGTTAGAATTTTTCCGCCTTGGCTAAAATCGTCAGAAGTATATTCAGTTTGTGTTAATGCAGTTTCACTCATAGAAATACATTCCTTTCTCTATTCATTTATTAATAATCAGATAAAATGCTGTTTATATCAAGGATAATTGTAATGCTACCATCACCAAGTACGCTACAGCCAGCCATACCATATTTCTTCACATTAAATCTATTCAAGATTGGTGAGAATGGTTTTACAACTACTTGTTGTTCCCCAACAAGCTCGTCCACAAATATACAAGTGCTCTTTCCATCAGATTCCACAAGCATAATAATACCATCTTCTAATTTTTGATAAGCATTGTCAATTCCGTAATATGAATCAAGTCTAATTAACGGATAACACTCACCTCTAATTAAAATCATTTCACCTTTTTCAGTGTCAAGTAATAATTGGTTAGGTCTAATTTTAAAGGATTCCTTAATTGTATTAATTGGAATAGCGAAAATAGATTCACCAACAGATACTTCCATTGCATCAACAATTGCAAGTGAAAGAGGAATTCTAATAATCATATTACTTCCTTCACCGAATTTACTGAATACATTAACTGTTCCGCCAACTTTTTCAATATTTTTATTAACAACGTCCATACCAACACCACGTCCCGAAAACTCGGTAACATTTTCGTTTGTAGAAAATCCAGGTGCCATAATTAGGTTGTTAATTTCATTTTCAGTATAGTCTTCTTCAGGTTTAGTTAAAATTCCATTTTTCTTAGCTTTTTCAAGAACTTTTTCAGGGTTAATACCTTTACCGTTATCAGCAACAACAATTACAACTTCACTAGAAGCGTTGTAAGCGGAAAGGGTAATTCTTGATTTTTCAGCTTTACCTGAATTAGCTTTTTCTTCAGCAGTTTCAATACCGTGGTCCATTGCATTTCTAACCATATGCATTAATGGGTCATTTAGGTTATCAATGATTGTTTTATCAACCTCAGTATCCTCACCTTCGAATATAAGTTCAACATCTTTTCCAAGTTTAATATTCATATCACGAACAATTCTGCTCATTTTATTAAATACACCGGACAGTGGAACCATTCGGATTGACATTACTATATCTTGTAACTCGTCAGTAAGTTTTCTAAGTTGTCTAGCTGCTTTTGAGAAATTCTCAAGCTTTAATCCTTTTAGGTCAGGGTTAGAAATTACCATAGCTTCGGTAATTACAATTTCACCCACCATATCAAGTAGCAAGTCTAATTTTTTCAAGTTAACAGAAATTAAACTTTGTTTAGCGCTAGCGCCCGCTCCATTATTAGCAGGTTTTGCAGGTGCAGGCTTTTTAACTGGTGCAGGAGCTGGCTTTGGAGCCTCCGCCACTACAATAGGTTTTTCTTCCACAACAGCTGTAACAGTTTCAACTGCAACAGGAGCGGGTGTTTCTACAGCAATAGCTTCAGTAGCTTCAACAGTTTCGCCTATATTTTCATTTTCAATTACTTCATAAGATTTTACGTTTAATGCAGATTCAATAGCTTTTAACACCATATCAGCATTATCATAAGGTGTAAAATTAACTATAAAACCATCATTTATAATAACTTTTGCACTTTCAGGGTTGGTTTCAACATCGCTTGGAATACACTCAATAAATGAGCAATCTTCTTTTATCGAAGTGTAAAGTATAAATGCTCTTAGATTTTCCATTTGACAATCGTCATCGAAAAATACACGAACAGTAATTACATCATTGCTAACTTCTTCAACAGCAACAGGGGTAGCCACTGCCTCAGTTTCTATTGATACAGAAGCTGATTCCGTTTCAGCTTCTGGTGGTGGAGTGCCACCGTTTTTTAACACTTCAATATAACTTCTAATTTTGTCCATTAATGGAGTAAAGTCGGTAGGTTCACTATCATTGTCTTGAATCATATCTAGTTCGGCTTTAAATAAGTCGGTAGCTTCAAAAACCAATTCATACAAATGAGCACTATCTGCAGCAAGCTCAGTATTTTCTCTTACAAGGAAAAACATATCTTCAGTTACATGAGCAAGAACAGACATATTTTCAAGACCCATCATTGCAGAGGAGCCTTTAATAGTATGCATTATTCTGAAAATTTCGTTGATTTCTTCTTCTCCCATTACATTTCTTTTTTCGGCATTAAGTAAAATTTCGTCAAGCTGTTCAAGTAGTCCTGCAGTTTCAAAAATATACATTTCTACCATTGCTTCCATACTCGCATCGTATCTAGCCATTATTCCACCTCTTAAATTGAATAGTTTTGTTTTAAAGAAAATATATTAAAAGTGTCTTTAAAACAGTCTAATTTGTGTTAAATTTGAGCAAAAATACTAAATTTATGCATTATTACCAAAAAAGAAGCTAATATTTTTACGCAAATTCTCCTGTCATTTTTTATTATACTACAATTTTTCCTTTACTACAAGAGCAAAATGATATATTATAGTAATAAATAGAAAAAAATTTTTAGAAAATTATAAATTTTGCCATTTTAATTTAGGAATAGTTTTTTAGGAGAGAATATTAATGTCTGATATGTTAAAAATAACGGCGGCTAATACTGCCAATAGTTATTCTGCCAATGCTAAACCACAACCTCAAACTAATACTGTATTTAATATTTCCGATATAACTCAAGTCATAAAGACAAACAGCCGTTCGGAAGAATTTAGACAAACGGGTAACTCTTTTGAATCCGATGGGCGAGGTATGCTCGCAAATAATATAAAAATTACTGAAGATTCCTCCTTTACTTTGAATTTGCTGAAACAAATTTTTTCGGGGAGTTCTACTTTTGTTGCTGATGACGGGCTTGATGCCTCCTCAAAACAATTCAATGAATTTGTGAAGAATATTTTTCTTACTGGGGATTCTATCGCTGATGACTTAATTGCTCAAGAAAAGGGGATAACTTCTTTTAACGGGGAAATGTTTGATGTGCTTAAAACCTTGCATCAAAACGGTTCTACTGATATGCAAAATTCTGTTGTTTCCTTCTTAAGAAATTACGCAACTTTAGCTGCTCAAGAAGAAATTTTAAATTCAGTAGCTTCAAATTTAAGTTATTTGTCGGAATTGCTTTCAAAAAGTACAACTCTTTCCGAGTCTTTATCAAAACTTGCGGAATTATTTTCTTCAAAAAATGCTACTGTAAATTTTGAAGGGTTAAAAGGGCAAACTTTGGAACTTTTGGACTCAGTTTTAAAAAGCTTAATTGCCACGGAAAAGACAAACAATATAGTTTCACTTATAAAATATAATTTATCAAGATTTAATGATAACACAAATCCTTTAAAAACTTCTTTCCAGAATATTTTATCCGAAATTTCCGACCCTATGATAAGAGAACAAATTTCTCTTATTTTTGATAAATTTGTTGAGGGAAGTGACGTGCCTTTCCCGTCGAAAGATGCACTTTTAGCTGACAACAAAAATTATATAAACAATGATAAATTAGCATTTCAAGTGAGTGAAGCTGTAAAAAATAATCCCAATATAAATTTTGCAGAATTGTCAAGTGGTGAAATGGTTACTTTATTGCAAGGTATGGCGGAAGATATTGCTGTTAACGTTCCCGATGGAATAAGAATGATAAATGAACTTTTGTCTTTTGTTGTGCCTGAGGACGGTATGCAAGAATTAAACAATTTGCTTAAATCTTTTTCCGAAACAAAGGATTTAAACTCTTTAATTGCGAGAATGAGGCTTATTTTATCTAGTGTAACTGATGAGAAATCCAAATTATTGCTTGCTGAAAACATGAATAAAATCCTTACGATGTTGTCAAATTCCCCCGATGTTACTTTTCAAAAGCCTACATCTTTGGAAACTTTAGTTGATTTTATGGCAAAGTCACTTGGTAATTCAAACTTAAAATATTTAGGGCTTGTTGACCCAAATGCGTTGATACAAAATATGCTTACTGCACCAGGGGTTTACACTCCTCTTTTGCATTATGTTATGCCTATGCAAGTGGAAGATATGCGTTCTTTTGGCGAACTCTGGATAGACAAGGACGGTGAAAATTCTTCCCCAAATGAAAAGGGGAATACTCATATTTTCCTTACTTTTGACATTGAAAATAAAGGTTTATTTGAACTTGAGATTTCAGTGAAAAATAATGATATTTCAATAGATTTATATTGCCCAGAAAATTTTGTAAGACCGCTTTCAGTGCTTCGTGGTTCACTTGAGGGAGTTGCCCGCGAAAAAGGGTTTTATATAACAAAAACAGCTGTAAAAACCTTGGAAAAACCAAGAGATTTAACAACTGTATTTCCTGTATTAAAAGAAAAGAGGGAGGGTTTAGATGCGAAAATTTAATATACATAAAAAAGATAGTGCTGTTGCTTTAAAATATAACCCTAAAACTGATTATGCGCCTATTGTGGTTGCTTCGGGGCATGGGGAGGTTGCAAAAAATATAATTAAAATTGCAGATGAAAACGGAGTTCCTATCTTTCGTGATGATAGTACTGCTGCACTGCTTACAATGTTAAATATTGGACAGGGGATACCTGAGGAATTATACGAAGTGGTTTCTGCTATTTATGTTGAAATTCTTCACGCGGCTAAATCTGCCTCCGATATAATGGACGCTACTGAAATGGCTAAACAAAAAAATAAATAACAAAATATAAACAAAAAAGACTGCCTTTTAATAATTGGCAGTCTTTCCTGTTTTTGGGAAATAAATGAAAAACAAAATTTATATAAGTAGCATTGCTCCACAATTTAGTTAGGGAAGCAATTTCTTTGTAGTTGGGTACTTTTGCTTTTGTAGCTATTGCTACGGCGCAAGGCGACCCTCTAACCTTGAATGATAAACAAAATTAAATTTATATTAACGCAATAATCTAAGGGGGTGATTATGCGATTAAAAACATAAAATTGATTATTTTTACTCTTTCGCTTCGGATAAAACTACATCAACTTCAAGAGTTTCTCCGTCACGATAAATTAACAACCTCATAGTGTCACCAGCTTGGTGTTCTTCTTTATAAGTGTTAAGTTCGTCCATTGTTGTGACAGGTTTTCCGTCAACACCAATGATAATATCATTGATTTGTAAGCCAGCATCAGCTGCACCTGAATCTTCTGTAATTGAAAGGACAATTATCCCTTGAGGTATATCGTTAAAATCAGCCCAAATTTTTTCTAAATCTTGTCCGCCGATACCGATTTGTGGGCGGCCTCTTACATAACCATATTGAACTAAATCTTCAATAATTGGCATAGCTTCGTCGATTGGAATAGCAAAACCTAATGATTCAGCATATTGTTGAGAGATTTTTGATGAAGTTATACCTATAATTTGACCATAAGAATTTACTAAAGGTCCACCAGAGTTACCACTGTTTATAGCAGCGTCAGTTTGGATTAAATTTAAGGAATAGCTTTCCATAGTGAATTGTCTATCAAGTCCGGAAACCATTCCGCTAGTTGCTGTGTTTGCGAATTCAAATCCTAGTGGATTGCCGATTGCCATAACAAATTCGCCAATTTCTAATTCACTAGAAACACCAAGTTCAGCAGCAGTTAGACCTGTCTTATCGATTTTTAATACTGCAATATCAGTTTGTTCGTCAGAACCAACTACAGTAGCTTTTACTTCTTCATATTCGTCAGTATTTATGTTAAGAAGGACAGTTACTTCAAATGCATCTTCTACAACGTGTGCATTTGTTAAAATGTAACCATCTTCGCTAAGGATAATTCCTGTTCCTGTTGAACCGCCATTTACAAGTGTAGATGATACACCTACTACTGATGGAACAACTTTATCATAAATATCTGTCGCGTGAAGCAGTCCGCCTTCTTCAGCAGTCATTTGAAAGAAAGTAGGTGCTGTGCTTACTTCATCAATTTTACTTGCTATATCAGTTGAAGCTGATGCGTTATTGTTATTTTCAGCTACTTGTCCGTTATTTGCAAATGGAGCACTCATATCTCCTTGAGTAACAAGTGTATAACCATAAATTGAAACTATAGAAACTGCGAAAATTGCAGCTGTTGCACCTAAAACTTTCAGTACGTTTTTACCTTTGCTTTTTTTAGGAGGTTTTGCAGTTTCATTTTCTTGAAACGGGATATAAGCAACTTCATTAATTGGCATTGAATTCTCAACAGGCTGAATATCTGGAATTGGGTGAGAGTTTTGCGGTGCTTTATATTCAGTAAAGGTTTGCGGTGGAGTTTCTTGTTGTCGATTAAAATTGCTAATTGGTTGAGTTTCTTGAGGAGTGTTATCCTCGTTATTTAAATTATTAAAAGAATTATTGTTGTCCATAATATTTATTCCTTTCAAAATTAATTTTATTTAATTTTTGTATTTTCTTGTTTGTCGTTTGCTGTAATTATTATTATACTTAGGTTTGTGATAAATGTATGATAATAATTAAAATGTTATGTGTGGTTTTAATTCACTATTTTTACATTTTTACACATAAAAAATAAAACACAATAATTAGTGTCTTGTTTTTCGACAAAAGTCATTTTTTATTAGAATTTACAATGTTTTTGAGTAGTTATTCAAAAATTGACATACTATATATAGTGTTTACATCGTTGCAAAATAAAAAATATATACCAAATGTGCAAAAACCTCTTGACAAATGGGTTTAAAAGTGATAAACTAAATTTACGGTAAAATTTGATTAAAAAAAATATATAAAATAGGGTTTAACACCTAAGTTGCATCAAACGAAGCGGGAAACAATGGTGCAATGATGAAAGGAATGGGGATTATGTACGACGTAATTAAAAGAGATGGTGCGGTTTCTGCATTTAATATCTCGAAAATTTGTAAGGCAATCACACTAGCTTTTGAAGCTGCTAACAAACAATTTAATAGTGACATTATTGATTTGCTTGCACTTAAAGTAACTGCTCACTTTGAGGCAAAAATTAAAGATAATCATATTGCGGTGGAAGATGTTCAAGACAGCGTTGAAACTGTTTTGGGACAAGCTGGATATGAAGATGTTGCTAAAGTATACATTCTTTATAGAAAACAAAGAGAAAAAATGCGTAATATGAAATCTACAATCCTTGATTATAAAGAAATTGTAGATAGCTATGTAAAAGTTACTGACTGGAGAGTTAAGGAAAATTCAACGGTTACTTACTCTGTTGGTGGACTTATTTTAAGTAATTCGGGAGCTATTACTGCAAACTACTGGCTTTCTGAAATTTATGACGAAGAAATTGGTCAAGCACATAAAAATGCTGATATTCATATACATGACTTGTCAATGCTTACAGGTTATTGTGCAGGTTGGTCATTAAAACAACTTATTCAAGAGGGTCTTGGTGGAATTCCTGGAAAAATTACTTCTGCGCCAGCATCACACCTTTCTACACTTTGTAACCAAATGGTAAATTTCCTTGGAATTATGCAAAACGAATGGGCAGGGGCACAAGCGTTCTCATCTTTTGACACTTATTTAGCTCCATTTGTAAAAGCTGATAACCTTACTTATCGTGAAGTAAAACAATGTATCCAATCATTTATTTATGGTGTTAATACTCCATCAAGATGGGGAACTCAAGCGCCATTCTCAAATATTACACTTGACTGGACAGTGCCTGGTGACCTTGCTGAATTAAACTGCATCATCGGCGGAAAAGAAGTTGATTTTAAATATAAAGATTGTAAAGAAGAAATGGATATGGTTAACAGAGCTTTCATTGAAATTATGATTGAGGGCGATGCTAATGGTAGAGGTTTCCAATATCCAATTCCAACTTACTCAATTACAAGTGAATTTGACTGGTCAGAAACGGAAAATAATAAACTTTTATTTGAAATGACTGCAAAATATGGTACTCCTTATTTCTCAAACTATGTAAATAGTGATATGGAGCCTTCCGATGTTCGTTCAATGTGCTGTAGATTAAGACTTGACCTTAGAGAACTTAGAAAAAAATCAGGTGGTTTCTTTGGTAGTGGTGAGTCAACTGGTTCAGTTGGTGTTGTAACTATTAATATTCCTAGAATTGCTTATTTAGCGGAAAATAAAGAAGATTTCTACAAACGTTTAAATAAAGTTATGGATATTTCAGCACGTTCACTTAAACTAAAAAGAACTGTTGTAGCAAAACTACTTGACGAGGGATTATATCCTTATACAAAACGTTATTTAGGTTCTTTTGACAGCCATTTTTCTACTATTGGATTAATTGGTATGAATGAAGCTTGCTTAAATGCATCTTGGTTAGGAAAAGATTTGACTGACGAAGAATCACAAAGCTTTACTCAAGAAGTTCTAAATCATATGAGAGATAGACTTTCTGATTATCAAGAAGAATATGGTGATTTATATAACCTTGAAGCTACACCTGCTGAAAGTACAACATATCGTCTTGCTAAACACGATGTAAGCAAATACCCTGATATTATCACTGCTGCGGAAGAAGGGGGAACTCCTTATTATACAAACTCCTCACACCTTCCTGTAGACTTTACTTCTGATATATTTGATGCACTTGATATTCAAGATGACTTACAAACTTTATATACTTCGGGTACAGTTTTCCATGCTTTCCTTGGAGAAAAACTTCCTGACTGGCAAGCTGCTGCTAACATTGTTAGAAAAATTGCTGCTAATTATAAACTTCCATACTACACGTTATCTCCAACTTATTCAGTTTGTAAAAATCACGGTTACTTAAATGGTGAAGTTTCAGTTTGCCCTACTTGTAACGAAAATGCAGAAATTTACAGCAGAATTACAGGTTACTATCGTCCTGTTCAAAACTGGAACGATGGTAAAACTCAAGAGTTTAAAGAAAGAAAACTTTATGATATCGAAAACTCACATTTAAAAGATAGAAAAGCTTCTAAAGAAGAAAACTGTGGCGATGATTGTGGTTGTTCTACAAATAAAGCGGAAGAAATTCTACTTTTTACAACAAAAACTTGCCCTAACTGTGTTGCTGCAAAATCATTTCTTGATAGAGCGGGTGTGAATTATAAAATTGTTGATGCTGAAGAAAATCACGAACAAAGCACTGCAATGGGAATAATGCAAGCTCCTACGTTAATAATATCTGATGGAGAGAGTTTTGATAAATTGCAAAATCTTTCAAGTATAAAAGTTTTTGCTGAAAGTGCAGTAAAAGCACAATAATTAATGCCTCAATAAATTTTTTTAAAAATAAAGGTACGTTTTAGTCAAAAATAATGACAAACGTACCTTTATCTGATATAATAAAAGAAAAAGTTGCGACTTAAAAGAAAGGAATGAAAATTTATGTATGATATAGTAGTAATCGGTGCAGGTCCAGCGGGTATGACAGCGGCTTTATATGCGGCACGTTCGGGACATTCGGTAGTAGTTTTAGAGTATAATTCTTTCGGCGGGCAAATCGCACTTTCTCCTAGTGTGGAAAATTATCCTTCAATTGCACAAATGAGCGGAATGGAGTTCTCAACAAACTTAATGAATCAAGTTATGGAGCTTGGTGTGCCTTTTGAATTTGAAAAAGCTGTAAAAATCAGCGGAGAAAAAATAAAAACTGTTGAAACAGAAAGCGGAAATAGCTTTGAGTGCAAGGCTGTAATTGTTGCAACAGGGGCTACTCACAGGCATTTAGGCGTTGAACGTGAAGAAGTTATGATTGGAAAGGGCGTTTCTTACTGTGCAGTGTGCGACGGTGCTTTCTTCAAGGAAAAAGACGTTGCAATTGTTGGCGGTGGTGACACTGCTTTACAAGATGCTCTTTATTTAGCTAAAATTTGCAGTAAAGTATATCTAATTCATCGCCGTGACGAGTTTAGAGGAGTAAAAGCACTTTCAGAAAAAGTTCGTGCTACTGAAAATATTGAACTAGTTTTAAATAGCAATGTTTCAGAAATTTTAGGCGAAAAGGCTATTACAGGCATTAAAGTAAAGAATAAAATTGATGATGCTGAACGTGAAATTACAATTTCTGGGCTTTTTGTTGCGGTAGGACAAGTTCCACAAACGGAAGTTTTCCCAGAAGAAGTGCTTGACAAAGGTGGGTACTTTGCTGTCCACGAAAATACAATTTCTTCAGTTAAGGGAGTTTTTGTAGCCGGAGATTGTAGAAGTAAAAGTGTAAGACAACTTACTACTGCTGTTGGTGATGGTTCTACAGCGGCAACTCACGCAGCGGAATATATTACTGAAAATTTTGAGTGAGAAATAAATTAGAATTATAAAAAATTATAATATTGAAACAAAAGTTGAAAATTCATTCTTTTTACTTTGACTTAAAAGGGACATTGAATAAATATCTGTTGCAGTTTTGTCGAAATCAGCTTGATTTTTTGAGGTGGCTGAAACTCTTGAAAGTTTAGCTAGGGAAGTATCTATTGGGAAATTTTTTCTGATGAGAGGAATTAATTCTCTACCTTTTTCGTTGAAAGCTAAAATTCTCGCGAAAGATGGCATAATTTCAAGGTCGGATTTTTTTATTCCAAGCAAAATGTTTAAAACCACACGACGAATTCGTGCGTGAGTATATTTTTTAGATTTTGTGAAAGTTATGATTTCTTCAATGGTGTCATAGCTTTCACAACCTTTATATAAGCGTTCTAAAAGTTCAAAATCCATATCTGCAATATCTAGTAGCGATTTTCTTTCTGATAAAATTTTGTATTTAATTATTGATGAATATTTTGAAAAGTCGGAGATGTTTTTTTTATTAATTGCATTTTCTAATATGAAATAGCTTTCTTTTGGGACTAAATCCTCAACACTTTCACCGGCAAATATTTTTTTTCGCAAAAGGGAAGCACTTGCAAAGTTTTCTTTTGAAACATCGCTATCGTGGGGAGCATTTTTGCGAAAAATAGTTTTCGGTTTAATTTTACTATCTGATAAAATTAAGGCTTTTATATATTCAATTCCAAGGGTGTTGTTTGGTGAGGAGAAAACTTCTGACAATTCTTCACCATAAATACTTGAAATTGCTTTTGAAACCGCATTTGGATAGGAAAGACCTTGTGATAAAAAAACCTTTACAACTTCGTTATCTTTAAGATTTATTGAGGCGTTTGCACATTCTTTAAGTTGTTCTATATCCCCTATTTCCGAGCCGAAAATAAGTGAGTTTACAATTTTTGTGGAATTTAAAATGGAAATTGCACCTTTTGAAAAATTTTCCGCCGAGGAACAACAAAAAGGCAATGGTAGTTCAATGACTAAATCGCAACCATTTTCACAAGCAATTTTCGCCCTTTCGTGTTTGTCGAAAAGAGCAGTTTCGCCCCTTTGTACAAAATTTCCACTCATAATTGCTATAATATGGCTTGCACCTTTTTTTCTTGCGTTTTCAACAAGATATTTATGCCCGTTATGAAAAGGGTTATACTCACAAATTATTGCAGAAATTTCCATAAATTTTAGCTCCTTTTTACTTATATTTATCATTGTTTTATTTTTAATTTGATATTTGTTCTTTTTCTAAAAAAAAAATTAAAATTCTACACAAAAACACTTGATTTTTTTCCTATAAAGTAATAATATATAATAGTAATGTTATTGTCAAGTTTAAATTTATAGTAAAATTAAGGAGATTACCCAAAATGAACATTTTAGTTATCAACGCAGGAAGCTCATCCCTTAAGTATCAGTTAATTGATATGAGTGATGAAAAAGTTATCGCAAAAGGAAATTGCGAAAGAATCGGCATCGACGGAAAAATCAAACATCAAACTTTTGATGATAGAGTTTTAGAAGAAGATTGCGATTTTAAAAATCATACAGATGCATTTATGAAATTAGTTGACGTCTTAACTAACAGTGAAGCTGCTGTTATTAAGAGCCTTGACGAAATCTCAGCTCTTGGACATCGTGTTGTTCACGGTGCGGAAGTTTTCACAAAAGCTACTAAATTAACTGATGAAGTTATTCAAAAAATTGATGATTTGTCAGAGCTTGCACCTGTGCATAACCCAGCTCACGCAATGGCTATGAGAGCGTGTAGAAAAGTTTTCTCAGACACTGTACCACAAGTTGCAGTATTTGATACTTCTTTCCACCAAACAATGCCTGAAAAAGCATATATGTATGCTTTACCATACGAATGTTATGAAAAATATCACGTAAGAAAATACGGTTTCCACGGAACTTCACACAGATATGTTTCTATGGAACTTGCAAATATTTTAGGAAAAGACCCTAAAGACCTTAAAATTGTTAGCTGTCACCTTGGTAATGGTTCTTCACTTTGTGCTATTAAAGGCGGTGAATGTATAGATACTTCAATGGGCTTTACTCCACTTGATGGATTAATTATGGGAACTCGTTGCGGTAACGTTGACGCTTCTGCTGTTACATTTGTTGCTAAAAAACTTGGTTTTACACCAACTGAAATGGAAAACTATATGAACAAGCAAAGTGGATTCCTTGGCGTTACAGGAATTTCTTCTGATAATAGAGATGTTAGTGCTGCTGCTGAAAAAGGAAACGATCGTGCACTGCTTGCTTCTAAGTTATTAAGATACCAAATTAAGAAATATATTGGTTCTTATGCGGCTGCTATGAATGGTCTTGATGCAGTAATATTTACTGGTGGTATCGGTGAAAACGATGCTGACACTAGAAAATATGTATGCAACAATATGGATTTCCTAGGAATTTCTATTGATAACGAGCTTAACAAAACTATTAGAGGAAAAGTATGTAATTTATCAACTGATAAAGCTACAACTCAAGTATGGGTGCTTCCTACTAATGAAGAATTGTTAATTGCTAGAGATACTTTAGAATTAATTTCTGCTAAATAATATTTGATTTTTTTACGACAATAAATTTACCTTAGGGTTTATTTATTGTCGTTTTTATTAAACTAATGGATAAAATAGATAATGACAATATATAATTATATTGAAAGGAATTGTGATTAAATGAAAATTGCAAATAATATACTTGAATTAATCGGAAACACTCCTCTTATTAAAATTAAAAATGAGGTTAGTGAAAATATAGTTGGAAAAGTCGAGGCTTTTAACCCTGGTGGAAGTGTTAAAGATAGGGTTGCAAGAAATATGATTTTTAAAGCTATTGAAGAAGGTAAAATTAACAAGGACACTGTAATAATTGAGCCTACTAGCGGAAATACTGGAATTGGGCTTGCTATGGTGGGTTCAGCTTTAGGGTATAGAGTTATTTTAGTTATGCCCGAAAGTATGAGCGTTGAGCGAAGAAATTTGCTTAAAGGCTATGGCGGAGAACTTGTTTTAACAGAAGCAAAATTTGGTATGCAAGGAACTTTAGATAAAGCCAAGGAACTTGCTAAGGAAATAGAAAATTCCTTTATTCCAAGTCAGTTTGACAATAAAAACAACAATTTAGCTCATTATGAAACTACTGGAAAAGAAATTTGGGAAGATACTGATGGGAAAATTGATATTTTTGTTGCAGGAATTGGTACAGGTGGTACAGTTAGCGGTGTTGGAAAATACTTGAAAGAAAAAAATCCTAATATAAAAATTATTGGTGTAGAGCCTTTTGAGTCGCCACTTATTTCAAGCGGAGTTTTTGGTCCTCATAAAATTCAAGGGATAGGTGCGAATTTTATCCCTAAAAACTTGGATAAAGATATTCTAGATGAAGTGGTTGTTATAAAGGGTGAACAAGCAGTTGCTGCCTCAAAAGAACTTGCTACAAAACAAGGATTGCTAGTGGGAATATCTTCAGGGGCTTCTTATTTAGCTGCTCTTGAACTTGCAAAAAGAGAGGAAAATAAAGATAAATTGATTGTTGCACTTATGCCCGACTCAGGTGAAAGATATTTAATGGTATAAAAATGGCATAAATATTAAGTTTTTACTTGACAAACTGTGAAAAAAGGAGTAAAATTATCTAATGTATATGTGGAAATTTTATTTTTTCACAGTTTTTTTATTTAGTTAATGTTAGTTCAATATAAATTATTGAACTTTTTTCGAAAGGGACGGGAAGCAAAAATGGATAACTCTGATAATCAGAGGGATAATGATATTTTAGAAACTAACGAAGAACAAGAAGTTGACAGCAAGCAAGTAGAAGAACAACAAGCAATGGAAAAAATTCTTGATGATTATTCGAAAAAGCGAAAGCAAAATAACTTTTTGACTGTCGGAAGTTTAGTCGCTTTGGCTATTGCTTTAGGTTTGTTTTTTAGGCTTACAAATATAAATCCTTCCTACTTTTTATCTGATGTGGTGGGTGGGGATAATTATGTGAATATTACCTTTAACACTGCGGATAAACCTTCTTATGAAGAAGTAAATTATGATTTGACAACAGGGAAATATACTACTCAAGGTGTGGCGCAGGTGATTTTGCCGAGTATGGTTTCTATTCTTGTTTATCAAGAAGATATTCCTTATACGCCTTATAGTCAAGGGTCGGGGATTATTCTTACTGATAACGGTTATATTGCTACAAATGCTCATGTTATTGAAGCGGAAGAAGGTGTTGTAGCTGAGTTAGTAGTTGAACTTAATGACGGTTCAAGATATGTTGCCGATATAATTGGAAGTGACTCTGAAACTGACCTTGCTGTTATAAAAATTAATATGACAGGACTTACTCCTGCTCAACTTGGAAAATCAGAAAATCTTTCTGTTGGTGAGGAAGTTGTAACTGCTGGAAGTCCAGCGGGGCTTAATGGTTCTATCACAAAAGGTATTGTTTCGGGACTTGATAGAATGATTAAGACTGACGCTCAAAATAGAGAGATGAACTGTGTACAAATTGATGCCGCTATTAACCCTGGAAACTCTGGCGGTGCGTTAGTCAATATGTACGGGCAAGTTGTGGGAATTAACACCTCAAAATATACAAGCGAAAAATATGATGGAATTGGCTTTGCTATTTCCATTGATGCGGCTATGCCTATTATTGAGAGCTTGATTGCAAATGGTTATGTTACTGATAGATTTAAAATTGGAATATCTTTTTTTGAAGTTGATGAAGTTGTAGCGGAAATTGACGGAATTGTTGCGGGATTACATATTCAAACTATTGATGAAACTTGTGATATTGCAAATTCTGGTTTACAACTTTTCGATGTTATAACTCACGCAAATGGCGTGCCTGTTTTCTCGAAAACCGACCTTTTGACAGTTTTAGAGGATAGCAAACCTGGGGATTCCGTTGATATAAGTGTATCAAGGGTTGACGAAAGTGGAAATGTAACCCAGCATGATTTTACTTTCAAACTTATGGAGGATACGTCCTCTCAAATAGAAAGTGAAGAAGACTGATGTAAAAACAAGAATTATAAATAAAGAATTATATTATTAAATACTTATAAAATTTGGAGGAAATATGACATCTCAAATTATACTTATTGTAGTTCTGGTTTTACTTTCTGCGTTTTTTTCATCGTCGGAAACTGCTTTTTCGTCGGTTAATAAAATCAGGCTTAAAAACTATGCTGAACAGGGGAGCAGTGGCGCGAAAAGAGCTCTTAAAATTGCAAACAATTACGATAAGGCTTTAACCGCTATATTAATTGGAAATAACATTGTAAATATCGCATCATCTTCTTTAGCTACGGTACTTTTTACCCAAGCTTTTGGTGCAGATAGTGTTGTAGTTGCGACTTTAGTAATGACTGTTGTTGTGCTTATTTTTGGTGAAATTTTGCCAAAATCAATGGCTAAAGAAAATGCGGACAGCTATTCTATTACAATTGCACCAATTCTATCATTGATAATGCTAGTTTTAACACCATTTACAGCCTTTTTTGCATGGCTTAAAAATAGTTTTGTTAAACTAGTTGGGAATAAAAACAACGAACCTTCTGTAACGGAAGAAGAATTGAAATATATTATTGATGAAATTGAAGACGAGGGTGTTTTGGAAGAACAGGAAAGTAATCTTGTTCGCTCTGCACTTGAGTTTGATGAAACAACTATTAGTGAAATATTAATTCCAAGAGTTAATATTTGTGCAGTTTCAATTTCACAAAATTGTGAGGAAATCAAGGATATTTTCCTATCAGAAAGATATTCAAGATTACCTGTTTACGAAAAAACTATGGATAATATTATAGGGACAATTCATTATAAAGAATTTGTCGCTATGTATCTAAAGGGCGATGTTGATATTAGAAAAATTATTCACGAGCCTTTAATAATCTCTGAACACAAGAAAATTTCCGAAGTACTAAAGATAATGCAAGGGAATAAATCTCATATTGCAATTGTAATTGACCAATATGGCGGTACTGAAGGTATGGTTACTCTTGAAGATATTTTAGAGGAACTTGTGGGAGAAATTTATGACGAAAATGATGATGAAATGCCGTCATTTTTGAAAATTGATGACAATAGATATGTGGTTTCTGGTGAACTATCTATTGCCGATATGCTTGAAAATCTGGATTTGCCTGAAGATATGATTGAAACGGAATGTAATTCTGTTGGTGGTTTTGTAATGGAACTTTTAGGTCATATTCCTAGTAATGGCGAAACTGTAAAGTTTGGAGTTTTTGAATTTAGGGCAGGAGCTGTTAATGAACGTTAAAGTTAGTGTTGTTGTTTTAGAAACTGATGAAAATGATGAAGAAACAGAAAATGGGGAAAAATAATTTCCTTAAATATAAAAATATGTACTTTTTATAATATATTATTCGACAAGAAATGATTGACTTTTATCTTTGTTTTTTATATAATATGTTTTTAATGATACGTTTGAAAGGATTTGAGTATAATGGCTATGGGAAAGAAAAAAGTTTCAAGAGAGGGTTTTATTAAACTTGAAAAAGATTTGGAACATTTAGTGACTGTAAGAAGAAAAGAGGTTGCTGAAAAACTAAAAGAAGCACGTTCTTTTGGAGATTTATCTGAAAATGCTGAATACGACGAAGCTAAAAATGAACAAGGTATTTTAGAAGCTAAAATTGCTGAACTTGAACAATATATTGCAAATGCAGAAATCGTTGATGATGAAGATGTTACTGTTGACGAAGTTGGTATTGGTTCAATTATCAAGTTAAAAGACTTGGAATTTGATGAAATTGAAACACTTCAAATTGTTGGTTCAACTGAATCTGACCCTGATAAAGGTAAAATTTCTGATGAATCACCAATTGGAAAAGCTTGTATTGGTAAACACGTTGGAGATTTTATTAACGTTACAACGTTAAATGGTGAGATTAAATTTGAAGTTCTTGAAATTTCAAAATAAGATGTTTTTATAGTTTGGAAAGGAAGAACAAAATTGAGTAATATTGAAAATAATGAAGTTGAAGTTTTAGAACAAGAGGATATTAATATTCTAAAAAAAGTAAGACTTGAAAAATTAGATGAATTAAATAATAGTGGCGCAAATCCTTATGAAGTTACAAAATTTCCTGTTAATACAAATAATGTGAAATTAAGAGCTTATTATGAGGAAAAAGAAAAAGAAGTTATCGAAAGCGCTAATGGCGATGAAGAAGCTGTTACTGCTGGACTTAATAAAATTAAAGAGGAAGAAGTTTTTATTGCTGGTAGAATTATGACTTGGCGTGATATGGGTAAAGCTAACTTTATCGATGTACACGACGGCCATGACAGAATGCAAATTTATGTTCGTATGAACGATATTGGCGAAGATTCTTTCAAAGCTTTTAAAACTTGGGATATTGGCGATATTGTCGGTATCGAAGGTTATGTTTTTAGAACGAAAAAAGGTGAAGTTTCTATCCATGCTAAAAAAGTTTCTCTTTTGTCAAAATCTTTATTGCCACTTCCTGAAAAATGGCACGGGCTTAAAGACCAAGATATGCGTTACAGACAACGTTACCTTGACTTAATTTGCAACCCTGAAGTTAAAGATACTTTTGTGAAAAGAAGTATGATTATTCGTGAAATTAGAAACTTCCTTGATAATGACGGTTTCCTTGAAGTTGAAACTCCTGTACTACAAACAGTTGCGGGGGGAGCGGCTGCACGTCCTTTTAATACTCATCACAATGCTTTAGGACTTGACATGCATGTAAGAATTTCTCTTGAACTTTACTTAAAACGTCTTATTGTAGGCGGATTTGATAAAGTTTATGAAATCGGTAGAGTTTTCAGAAATGAAGGTATTTCTGTTCGTCATAACCCTGAATTTACACTTCTTGAATTATATCAAGCTTATACTGATGTAAACGGAATGATGGATTTAACTGAAAATTTAATTAGACACGTTGCACAAAAAGTTTTAGGCACTACTTCAATTAAATATGGTGAAATTGAAATTGATTTATCTAAACCTTTTGAAAGAATTTCTATGATTGATGTTATCAAAAAATATGCTGATGTTGATTTTAATGAAATTAGAACTACTGAAAAAGCTAAAGAAATTGCTGACAAACATCACGTTGAATATGAAGATAGACACGAACGTGGGGATATTATCAGCTTATTCTTTGAAGAATATTGTGAAGAAAAATTACTTCAACCGACATTTATCACTGATTATCCTTTAGAAATTTCTCCACTTGCTAAGAAAAAACCTAGCGATGGAACTTTAACTGAAAGATTTGAGCTTTTTGTTATTGGTAGAGAGCACGCAAATGCATTCTCTGAGCTTAATGACCCAATCGACCAAAGAGAACGTTTTGAGTCACAAATGCGTTTAAAAGCTATGGGCGATGAGGAAGCTAACGATGTTGATGAAGATTTCTTGACGGCACTTGAATATGGTATGCCTCCTACTGGTGGGCTTGGAATTGGTATTGACAGATTGATTATGCTACTTACTGATAGTGCTTCAATCAGAGATGTACTTTTATTCCCTACTATGAAACCAATTGAAAATAAATAAAAAATAAATAAAACAGTGGATAACTTAGTTGTTACCCACTGTTTTTTGTTTAAATAGTATATCTATTGAAAGATATTTGTAGTAAGTTGGAGCATTTATTTTTATGACATCAAGTTGCCCGTTAATTGCGAAAACTTACAGTTTTCTTATTAACTACTTTTTCGTCGCAAAAATTATCTCTACTATAATTTTTATTAGTGTTTATTATTCGCTATTCTTTGACTACTTTATGATTTTTTGCGACGTTTTAAATTTTTCTTTTGTTCGTTTGCTTTTTTGACTGCTGGCTTTTCATTCGAGTATTTCGCTTTCTGCGGAAAGCGAGGAAGGACGCTGTCCCTCCACCCTGCAAGCCTTTAAAAATGCTTGACCGAAACTTTTAGCTTGTGTAGCCCATATTTTTGTTCGTCTTATCGGACAAGGCAAGCCATTCTAAATTTGCTATTGAAAAATCGCGTGAACTAAGTTACTCATTTATCAAATTATAGCGTGTTTGCCCGCGGGGTTCCCCCGCTATTTTCTTACTACTGTGTAGCCTTCTTCGATCAACATATCAATAATATTATCTTGACCAACCATATGAGCAAATCCTACTGCATAAAATACCTCGTAGTCATTTTCTAAGTAGTCCATTGCAGCTTCCGCCATTAAAATATTTCTATCTGTCATCAAAGCTTTGTTGTATTCCTCGATAAGCTCTACTTCTTCTTCAGTTAATTCACCATATTCTTCCTCTGGAAGCTCGCCACCTTTTGTCCAAATATCGTAAAGTGCATCTACGCTCTCGCCATAAATATCAGCTTGTTCCACTCCGCTTTCAAGTAGTAAAATCATTAATTCATCTGAAAAGCTCATAAACATTTCAGTTTGGCTCTCTGCTGATTCAATTTCTAAAATTTCTTTTGCTTGGGTGTTAGCCATTTCAATCAACGTTCTATCAACGCCAAATTGTGCATCTAGGGAGCTTTCTTCAAGCAAAGCCGCTTGTAACAGCGAATACCACATAAAAGGCGTGTACATATCAAAGATTTCGTTATACAGCCCGTATCCAGTTAACAATGAACGTAATTTTGTGTACAGTTCTTCACCAATATGGTCGGAAATTGTACTTCCGTCAGTGTAAATCATTGATTGTGCTAATGAAATTTGTGCAGTCATATCTTGTTCGTAAGCGACTAAATCAAATTCTACTGCTAGATAATCACTTTCATCAAAGGCAGTTTCAATTTCTTCTCTTAGTGGGAAAGTGTCCTCTTTTCCGACGTGAATTGTTCCTACTAAGTAGAGTTTTCCCTCACTGTCTGGTGAAGTAACTTCCCACATTGCGACTTCTTCCTTGATAATTTCTTCTGCTGTTGTTGCGGAGGTTTCACCTTGTTCGGTGCTATCTCCTTGAGAATTAGTGTCATTTTGACAGCCTACAAGAGTAGTTAGAATTACTCCGCTGATTAAAACAAGTGATAATAATTTTTTCTTTAACATAATTTATTTAGTTCCTTTTCTTTTATTTGAATGTTTTATTGCCTAGAGATAATTTGCTTTTTTTAGATTTTTTAAATTTATTTTTTTGACCTAAATTTAATGAAATAGTGAAGATTTTGTCTGTCATAAATACTTTTACTGCAAAGAACATACACACAAACAAGAAGATTAATTGATATGCAACACCAATCCAGAACATTGTCATTTCGCCCATCATAACATTTGAAAAAGCTGTGAAAGTGTGGGTGAAAGGGATAATATTAATCAAAATTCTTCCTATTAAAGGTAAAGTGTTTATGTCAGTGAACATTGATAAAGTGTATGGAATAATTAGCACTACAGTCATTGGTGCAACTGCTGATTGTGCACTTTTTACGTCTTTTGCCAACGCACCGAGAATTAATGAAACTGAAAGTGCAATTAGAATTGATAAGAATAATTGAATTCCTATTAAAACATAATCTGTTGGCAGTAAATTTAACCCTAAGTGCTCAATTGCGTCTACAACACCAGCTTGAGTTGTTAAATCTCCCAACATACCGCCCATAAAATTGTTGAAAGAAAACATAAATACTATTGCGTAAATCCCTGCAACGCTACCTGCAGCAAGCATTTTTGCTGTTAAGATTGAGGCTCTTGAAACAGGAGTTGAAAGCAATGTTTCAAGGGTTTTATCTATTTTTTCTGTAGAAATTGCACCGATAATCATTTGCGCAGAGAACATTACAAGCAAAAATACTATAACAGGTACAAAAGTTGTTTGTGAGGAAACATAATTTGAAATCGCACTTAAAGAAATTCGAGATGAATTTTCACCGACAATGGTAGTTTCTTCAATTGTGATTGGATTCATAATTAAAGCTGCTTCTTCAAGGGATAATTCTTCCGCAAGTTTTAAAGTTTGAATAGCTTCGGAAAAAATTGTTGCATAAGCTGAAGTGGAAGTTCCCGAAATATTGCTAAGCATTGAAGTTCCTAGCATTACGCTGTAAGTTTCAAGAGTTGCAGTTTTTCCGTCTTCTAGTGCTAAAGAAAAATCTTCTGGAATTACTAAAAGGGAGCTTAAATCATTTTCCGCTAAAACAACTTGATAATTTCCAGCTGTTGCTTCAACTAAATTAATTTCGATATTTTGCATTTCTAGCTGTTCTAAAAGAGAGGCTGTAAATTCACTTTCATCGTGATTTACAAGGTTTATAGTTTGTGAATCGTCAATTGCATCATTTATAATTCCGTCGCTAAGTGTTCCAAGAAAATAAAATCCTATTAAAGTAAGAACAAGTCCGATAATCATTTGTCCTGTAACCATTTCTTTAATTTCTTTTTTAAATAAACTAATAAATTTCATATAAATTCTCCTTTCTATAGACTAAACATCATATTTTCCGTATGTTGATACGATTTTTTGGAAAACTTCTTCTAAATTTGTTGCTGAATGTTTTTCTTTTATTTCAGCACTAGTTCCTACTTCGAGAAGATGCCCTTTTGCAATAATTCCTACTCGGTCAGACAAATGCTCAATTTCAAGCATATTATGTGAAGATAATAAAAATGACATTCCCTCAGCGGCAAGGTTTTTTATCATATTTCTAATTTCAAGGGCGTTAATTATGTCAAGCCCTGAAGTTGGTTCATCTAAAATAGCTAAAGCTGGTTTTGTCATAATTGCTCTCGAAAGCAGTAGCTTTCTTATCATACCTCTTGAATAACTTCCGATTTTTTCTTCAAGTCGATCTCCTAATTCGGAGCATTTTATTGCTGTGTTTACATATTCAAGCTGTTTTGATTTGTCATTTGTAAATAGTGAAGCCATAAATTTTAAGTAGCCAATCCCTGTCATTGTTTTATATGCACCAGCTTCATCAGGGAGATAAGTTATACTTTCCCTCACCATTTCTGGTTTGCTATTTATGCTAAATCCATTTACAACCGCGTCCCCGGAAGTGGATTTCAATAATGTTGCAATCATTCGTATTGTAGTGGTTTTTCCAGCTCCGTTAGGTCCAATTAGAGCGAAAATCTCCCCCTTTTCAATATCAAAACTTACATCATCAACAGCTAAAACTTTGCTATATTGCTTGGAAATATTCTTTACTTCTAATACTTTAGGCATAAAATTTCCGTCCTTTCTATAATAATTCAAACTAAAGTGTGTATGTAATATATATACAATATCACACTTGTATTTATTTGTCAAGTATTTTTGTATTATTTTTAACAAATTTGATAAGAATATAATTGATAAATTTAATGATACAGGAAAGGAATGACTATATAAATGAGTTTGATTAATATTAAAGAGGTTTCTAAAACATATCTTCTTGGTGAAAATGAAATTAATGCTCTTTCATCAGTTGATTTAAAGGTGGAGAAAGGGGAATTTTTGGCGATTATAGGCACATCAGGTTCAGGGAAAAGCACTCTAATGAATATTTTAGGTTGTTTAGATGGAGTGGAAAGTGGTGAATATCTCCTTGAGGGGAAAGATATTTCTAAACTAAGGGACAAAGATTTATCTAAAATTCGGAGAGAGAAAATTGGATTTATATTTCAAAGTTTTAATCTTATTCCTACTCTTACAGCCTATGAAAATGTAGAGTTGCCTCTAGTTTATAAGCGGTTGTCTAAAAAAGTTCGGCATAAAAAGACCCTTTTAGCTTTAGAAAAAGTAGGACTTTCGGACAGAAATCATCATAAACCCTCAGAAATGTCAGGAGGACAACAGCAAAGGGTTGCCATAGCACGGGCGATTGCAAATGACCCAGAAATAATACTAGCAGACGAGCCTACAGGGAATTTAGACAGCAAAACAGGGGTGGAGATAACAAATTTGCTCCTTAACTTAAATGAACAGGGGATAACAATCATTTTAATTACACACGATAATAAAATTTCAACTCTTGCATCTCGGATAGTAAAAATTCATGATGGAAAAATACTTGATTGATATTTATAATATAGTGAATTAAGTGGAAAACACTAACAGCTTTCAAGTAAAAAAACGCATAAATCAAAGCTTTTTACTTGTTTTCTGTTGTGTTTTCTACCTTAATTTACTATAAAAGCATTTAACACTTTATTTTCGCATATATTCTATTAAAGAACCTCTTTTAAAACAAAGAAAGGGATGGTTATCATTATGAATATTGAAAATTTTGAGTCTAGTGGATTTCATAATTTGACTTTAGAAAATAGACAAGTGCTAAATCTTACTGGAGTAACTGACGTAGATTCTTTTGATGAAAATAAAATTTCTCTTTTCACTCAGCTAGGGGAGCTGGTCGTACAAGGAAGAAACCTTCATATTAATAACATAAACGTTGAAACAGGGCATCTTTCGGTAGAGGGTGATGTTTTCTCTATTGTTTATGGCGAACGTGATAAGACAAAAGCCCCAACTTTCTTCTCAAGGTTATTCAAATGATGGAAACTTTTTTTAATGTTACACAACAATGCCAAATTTTTCTTTTGTCCTGTGTTTTGGGAGCTTTTCTTGCGCTGCCTTTTGATATTTTCCGTGCAGTGCGAGAAATTTTCCCGCACAAAAAAGTTATTATTATAATTGAAGACGTTATATATGTGATTTTTTTTGCTTTTTGCGTTTTTCTTTTTACAGTGTCCGTTGGGCGAAGTGAAATTCGTGGATTTATTTTTATTGGAGCTTTTTTAGGATTTGTCCTTTATATTTTAACTCTTGGAAATATTGTGATTAAGGTTATAAGAATCATTGTTAGCTTGTGCAAAAAAACAATCGAGTGGATATTCCGCAAAAAATTAACAAAAAATTCAAATAATTTAGATATTATGACGGATAATTCCGAAAATATACCATTATAAATTATTAATTCAACCAAAAATAAAATTCTTCTTGATAATTGTGTGAAAATATAGTATAATGTATTCTATATAGGTGACTTTAATTAAGGGGGTGGCTTCTTGGCAAAGGATAAATTAAATAAAAAAACAGAGAAAAAAGGCTTTGTCTTTAAGCTGCTTACTTTTGCAGTTATTGTAATGGTTGTTTATGTGATTTACGTTTTCTTTTTTCAGCAAATGGAAATTTCACAAAAAGAAAGCGAAATTCTACTTTTAGAACAACAATTGGAACTTGCAAAATCCAAAAATGATGAGTATAATAGCCTTTTAAACCTAGCAAATTCCGACGATTACATTCGACGTATTGCTATTGAGGAATATGGTTATGCCTATAAAGATGAAACAAGAATTTATATTATTTCAAAAAACTAAATTTAGAGAGGACATTAAGCTTTTATGCAATTAGAAATAGGGGAAATCTACGAGGGAAAAGTATCGGGAATAACGAAATTTGGAGCATTTGTTGAAATTGATGAGAAAACTACTGGACTTGTACATATTTCGGAAGTGGCAAACACTTTTGTAAACGAAATAAAAGACCACATCAAAGAGGGGGAAACTGTAAAAGTTAAAGTCCTTACTGTTGGCGATGATGGGAAAATTTCACTTTCAATTAAAAAGGCAATGCCTCAAGAAGCAAGACCACAAAGAAAACCATTTAACAATGAAAAAAGAGGTAATTTTGGCGGAAATAATGGAGGGAATGGCGGCGGAAATCGCAGTGAAGGTGGATTTAAACCTAAAAGTTTCCCACCAAAAAGTTTTCCACCTAAATCCAATGACAACGGTGGACAAAAGCCAGCTAACGCTAGACCTCCACAACAAAATTGGAACGCAACTCCTGTTGCGGCGGGACCTGCTTCTTTTGAAGATATGTTAAGCAAATTCAAACAAAATAGTGAAGAAAAAATGGGTGATATTAAGCGTAATCTTGACGGAAAACGCAAAGGCACTTCCCGTCGTGGTCGTCCTTAACCTATAAAATAAATCTTCTAAAAGGAATTTGTTAATATGAAAGGGAATTTTAAAAAGAATTTAGCGTTTGTATTTTTCCTACTTGCGGGGATAGCTGTTGGTTCATTTATTGCTTATCTTTGCGAGGGGAACTCTTTTCTTGACTGGTTATCTTGGGGACAATCTATTGGAATTGGTGCTAATAGCCCTGTTACTTTAGACCTTATTATAATAAAGTTAACCTTTGGAATTTCTTTAAAGGTTACTATTTCGCAAATATTTACTGTGATTTTAGCGCTTTTTGCTTATTCAAAAACGTGTAAATCGCTGTAGATGTCTTTGTTGGCTAAAAAATAATGTTACATAAAATATAAAACTGCATTCATTTTTTTTGAATGCAGTTTTAGTTTTATTTATTTGGGTCGTAAGCTTGTGAGGATTGTTCGCTGTTCGAATTTGAATTTGAGCCAATTTCATCAATTGGGATTATTGTGGTTGTTCCACTATCAACATCATATGCGACAATACTGTTAGGGTCAATTGGTTCGGTTGGCTCCACAGTTTCATAAACAACAGGAACTCCATTTACTGAAAAAATATTAATTTGTAGCGGATAACTTTCCATAACCATTCCGTCAAATTCAATTGTGATAACTTCACCTAGTTCAAAAATAAAGCTGTCATTTTTAGGTAAAGAGATGCTAACTAAATCACCTGATGAAGAAACCCAACTATCTTCGTCCGGAGTTATATTGTAAGAGTAGAATTTTTCATTCCCAGTAAAAATTTCTGCTACAGTTCCATTAAAAAACTCACTATAAATATCAACAGTTGGAGTAGTTTCTATAGCAGTAGTTTCAGGAATAGTAGGATTTACTTCACCTGTGCTTTCAGCGTTGTCAAATGCTTCAATTCGCACGCTACTTACTTGCGCTGGAAGGCTTCTAGTTGCCTTATTATAAAAAACTGTAATCACATCGCCAACTTTGTACGGGAATTCTTCAGATAAGTTTATTCTTACACTTTCCCCTAAATCACTGCCTTCGTTATAAGTTGAAACGCTAACGGTTACATATGTTTCTTTTATTAAGGAAACAGTTCCTGTAAAATTAGGATCCATTACCATTGCCTCGTTTGTAATTCCTTCACTAGCTATAACTGTTTCAGCCATTGTTTCAGGTGGCATAGGCTCAATATCAATAGTTTCCGACACTTTTGAAGTAGCAGTTGTTTCAGTTGTAATTTGAGAACCGCTATTTCCTCCGCTACAAGCAGATAAAATTGATAATGCTAGGGTGCAAATAAGTGCTATACTAATAATTTTTTTCATAATTATGACCAATCCTTTCTAATCTAATTATATAGACAGCAAATTTTGGATTATATTCGCATTTTTTCTATAAAAATAAAAAAGTTATGACAAACAATTGGAAAATTTCGTCATAACTTTTTTTACATATACTTAAACTACAATTGAGCCATGTGTAACAGGCTTACAAACCTTTACAAATGGGTAAAGATCTACTAATTCGTCTGCGCAAGAAATAGCTTGCTTCTTCTTCTCGAAAATTCCATAAACAGCTGAACCGCTTCCCGTCATCAAAGCACCTAAAGCACCTTCTTCCACAAGCTGGGATTTGATTTTTTTGATGTCTTCGTTTTGTGAAGCATATTCTAACGCGTTGAATAAATAAGTAGAAATTTCTTTTAAATCTCCAACCGCTAAAGCTGCAACTAAATCGTCAAATTCGGAAGATTTAGCATTATGTAAAGTGTCATATTTTTTGAATGCTTCAGGAGTGCTTATGTCAAAATTTGGCTTAACTACTACAAAATAACATTCAGGAAAGGAAGGTAGTGGACTTAAAATATCTCCAACTCCCTCAGCTAAAGCTGTTGAACCTTTAATGCAAAATGGAACGTCAGCACCAACTTTTTCACCAATGTCGCAGAGTTCTTCCATAGAAAAATCGGTGTCATAAAGTTCGTTTAGCGCTACGATGGCACCCGCAGCATCAGCACTTCCGCCTGCAAGTCCCGCAAGGGCTGGAATTCCTTTTTCTATCTTAATATCAATTCCAATATCAGTAATTTTTGCATAATTAAAGAAAGAAATTGCCCCTTTATATGCAAGATTACTTTCATCGCAAGGAATTGTATCATTGTCACAAGAAATTTCTATTTTCCCCTCGTTGTTTTTTGTAATTGTCAATTTGTCATAAATTGAAATTGATTGCATAATTGACCTTAGAAAGTGATACCCGTCATTTTTTTGCCCTAATATATCTAAAGAAATATTAATTTTGGCTGGGGATTTCACCGATATAGAGTCGTCCATTTTAATTTTACACTCCTAATTTTAAAATAATTTAGCCATTGTTGTTTATTCGAGAATGGCAAACTCGGTTTTTTAATTTTGTTAAGTTCAGTACGGGGATAACGGCAGAGTTGTCTGCCTAGTTTTTCAAGCTGTGTAAAGGAGCTGGAATTTGTCCACCACGATTAATAAATTTAGATGGAGAATTGTAATTTATGTTCATAACAGGGCCACAACCAAAGAGTCCGCCCCAATCAAGTTCTTCGCCAACACCCATTCCAATAGCTGGAATAATTCTTACAGCAGTAGTCTTGTTGTTTACCATACCAATTGCAGCTTCGTCAGCTATAATTGCTGCAATAGTGTCAGGAGTAATGTCGCCAGGCACAACAATCATATCAAGCCCAACAGAACAAACTGCTGTCATAGCTTCTAATTTATCAAGGGTAATTGAACCGCTTTTAGCAGCTGCAATCATACCCGCATCTTCGGAAACAGGGATAAATGCACCCGATAATCCACCAATTCTTGAACAAGCCATAACTCCACCTTTTTTAACTGCATCGTTAAGTAGGGCGAGGGTACAAGTAGTTCCGTGAGTTCCGCATTGTTCAAGTCCAATTTCTTCTAAAATATGAGCAACACTGTCACCAACAGCAGGAGTTGGTGCAAGAGATAAGTCAACAATTCCAAAAGGAACACCAAGACGTTTTGATGCTTCAACACCAATTAATTGCCCAACTCTAGTAATTTTATAAGAAGTTTTCTTTATAATGTCAGCAATTTCGCTAATATCAGCATCAGGGTATTTAGCAAGGGCAGAACGCACTACTCCAGGACCGGAAACACCAACGTTAATCATACAATCAGGTTCGCCAACGCCGTGGAATGCACCCGCCATAAACGGATTATCTTCAACAGCATTACAAAATACAACTAATTTCGCTGCACCAAAACAAGCACTATCAACAGTAGCTTCGGCAGATTTCTTTACAATATCGCCCATAATTTTACAAGCGTCTAAGTTAATCCCAGTTTTAGTAGAACCAACGTTTACAGAAGAACAAACTCTTTCTGTAACAGATAAAGCCTCAGGGATAGAATTAATAAGCTCTAAATCACCCGCAGAAAATCCTTTTTGCACAAGGGCAGAATAACCGCCGATTAGGTTAACTCCAACAGCTTTTGCTGCTGCGTCCATAGTTTTTGCAAAAGGAACAGGGCTAACTCCGCAAGCTGCTGAAATAATCGCAATTGGAGTAACAGAAATTCTCTTATTTATGATTGGAATACCGTATTCAACCTCAAGTTCTTCTCCAACTTTCACAAGGTCTTTTGCCTTAGTTGTGATTTTATCGTAAACTTTTTTGCAAGCTACATCAATATCGCTATCAATACAATCAAGCAAAGAAATTCCCATTGTAATTGTTCTTATGTCAAGACATTCATCTTGAATCATCTTTATCGTTTCTAAAATATCATAAACGTTTATCATAATTATGCTATTTCCTTTCTGTAATGATCTATTTTTATTGTTAATTATTAAATTAAATCAGTGGTTTTATAAACACTATAACCCTCATAATGATAACTTGCATCAATACCTTTCATATAAATATCTCTATCATTTATATTGGTTGTAAGTGCGTTTTTTAATATATGTTTTATTTCTAAATCTTTAATAGGACTTCTTTCCATTGCAAGAAGGTAGTCGTTTTTGTCAACCTTGCTCCAATCAACAACAGAGTTAATGTTTTGCTTTAAAATTAAATCAAGCCATATTCGTGCACTGCGACCATTTCCTTCGCGGAATGGGTGAGCAATATTCATTTCCACATATTTTTCAATTATTTCGTCAAAAGTAGTTTGTGGCATTTTGTCAATATGTTTTAGTGAAGTTTCTAAATACATTATTGGTGCAAATCGAAAATTGCCTTTAGCAATATTTACACTGCGAATTTCCCCTGCAAAATCATAAATGTCTTCAAATAAATATTTGTGTATATATGATAAAGATGAAAATTTTCCAGTTTCCAGTGTGTTAAGTATACCTTTTTCAAACAGTTGGAAGGCTTTAATTTTACTAATTTTTTCTTCCTCAACAGCAAGTTCAGCTTCAGTTGTTAGTCCTAATTTATTTTCAAGCATAGCATTACCTCCAATTAAAAATTAAAACAGGGTATGTTTTCATATTCTTTTGGCATAGGACTTTCAAAATCTATCCAACCTAATTCGTTCACCAGAAAAGACTGTTCATTTGGAAATACAAATGTGTTCAAATATAAAATAAAGTGTGTGTGATTGAACACACCTCTTTTTCGCACTATTTTCTTTGCGTCAGGGCTGTTTACAAGCCAATCATTAGCAAAATATTGACAATAATCCTCTAAATTATTCGCCACTTTATTTGGAACAGAATATAAAAATCTGTCACTATCGGCACTTAAAATAACTTCTTTCAAAATTTTTGCCTATATATTATTCTATATTTTATGCATTGAATTGAAGATATCTTCGTGCATTACATAAATTGAAAGACCTAAATCTTTTCCTAAAGTTGACATATTATCCGACAATTCTGAAAAAGAACAAGTCAAATTTGAAATATCTACAAGCATAATCATTGCAAAAACATCTTGTAAAACAGATTGTGTAACTTCAGTGACATTAGCATTATGTTCAGCACAAATACCACTAACTTTCGCTAAAATCCCTACTGTATCTTTTCCTATAACTGATAAAACCGCTCTCATAAAACTCTCCGTTTCCGCCATTTGATTTGGCAATATAAAAAATTGTTAATTAAAATTTTAGGTTAAATGTATTTTCATACTTATAACCATTCCTTTTTGTACGTTTTGGGCGGTTTTGTCGCTTTTAGTTTTTATGGCGACAAAATTGAGGCTATGCCGAAAAGTACAAAACTATGGTTTGAAAATTTATTTTCAAACTTATAACTTATACCATTTTAGCACACTTTCACGGAAAAAGAAATATATTTTGTAAATTTTTTTCAATTATTTTTCAAAAAGATATTTAATTTTTAAGTTTAATATGGTATTATAAGTGTAAATAATTTTTTGTTGTAAAGGAATGATTATATTTATGTTAATTGATTTACATACACATTCAATAAATTCTCCCGATGCTTCGGACAGGGTTGTTAAAATGTGTGAACGTGCGGTTGAACTTGGACTTTCTGCGTACGCGATTACTGACCATGTCGAAGCTCCTAAACAGTGGTGGTACAATATTACTGACAGTGGTGAAAAAGAATATATTGTAGAATTTAACACTATTTTTGAAAACTCCCTCTCGGACATAGAAAAAGCTAAGGATATTTTCGGTGGTAAATTAAACTTGCTTTGCGGTGTTGAGCTTGGGCAACCTATTCAAAATATGGAGCTTGCAAAAAAATATTCTTCCGATAAAAGGCTTGATTTTATAATAGGTTCAAACCACGAAGTTACAGGGTATGAGGACTTTTTTTATCTTGATTTTTCCACAATAGATGTAAGTATGTTAATTACAAAATATTTCGATGAGATTTATGCAATGTCGAAAAATTGCGATTTTGACAGTTTAGGACATTTGACTTATTTCCTTAGATACATGACTTTGCGTGGAGTTAAGAATATTGACCTTTCTCCATATGAGGAAATAATTCGTGCTTCCTTTAAATTATTAGCTCAAAGAGGAATGGGTATTGAAATTAATACTTCTGGCTTAAGACAAGCTTATGGAAAGCCTTTTCCTGATTACGATTATGTAAAAATGTTCAAGGACGAGGGCGGTGAATGTTTAACAATTGGCTCTGATGCTCACAATATAAATGACATAGGAAAAAATATTGGTGACGGTATTGAAATTGCAAAAAGGGCTGGATTTGAATATATTTGCTATTTTAAAGAAAGAAAACCACAATTTATTAAGATATAAATAGTAGACAAAGGTTTAAAATAGTAGTATAATATTGTTTAAAGTAAAATTTATAACTAGTGTGACAAAGAAGAAAGGAATGATTATTTTTATGGATTCTCTAATTAAATTATTATCTCAAAATGCACGACTTTCTACAAGCGAACTTTCTGTTCTTCTCGGAAAAACTGAGGAGGAAGTTAAAACTGCGATAAAAGAATATGAAGAAAAGGGCATTATTAAAGGTTATACAGCAATTTTAAATGAAGAACTTATTGATAAAAATTATGTTACTGCTTTAATCGAACTTAAAGTTTCTTTAAAAGAGGGACGTGGTTATGATGAAATTGCAAAACTTGTTACTTCTTATAGCGAAGTGCAAAGTCTTTCTTTAATGTCGGGAACTTACGACCTTTTAGTAATTGTTAAAGCTGACACTTTACTTGAAGTAGCTTCTTTTGTTTCACAAAGATTAGCTATTATCGATGGCGTTATTTCTACCGCTACTCACTTTGAGTTACAAAAATACAAAGATAAGGGGATTGTTATTTGTGATGAAAAGTGTGACGAGAGGGGCTTCGTTTGCCCATGATAAATTATGAAAAAATATTGTCGAAGAAAGTTACTTCAATGAAACCCTCTGGGATTAGAAAATTTTTCGATATTGCAGCTGAAATGGAGGGTGTAATTTCCCTTGGTGTTGGTGAGCCTGACTTTCCTACCCCTTGGTCGATAAGACGTACTGCTATTACTGCAATTGAAAGAGGGAAAACAGTTTACACTTCAAATTCGGGTTTAATTGAACTTAGAAATGCAATATCAAACTACATATATAATGATACAAATGTCCGTTATGAACCTGTAACCGAAGTAGTTGTAACGGTGGGCGGTTCCGAGGCTATTGACCTTGCTATTCGTGCAATTGTAGAACCTGACGATGAAGTTTTAGTGGTTGAGCCTTCATTTGTTTGTTATTCTCCTATTGTTTCCCTTATGGGTGGAGTTCCTGTTCCTATTGAAACTAAACTTGAAAATAATTTTAGACTTACTGCACAGGAGTTAAAAGAAAAGATTACAAGCAAGACTAAAGCATTGATTTTACCTTTTCCAAATAATCCTACTGGAGCTGTAATGAGGAAAGAGCATTTAGAAGAAATTGCGGAAGTTTTGCGTGGAACAAATATTATTGTTATTACAGATGAAATTTATTCAAAGCTTACTTATGGCGAAAAGCATACTTCAATTATTGAAATTGAAGATATGAGAGAACGCACAATTTTCATAAGCGGTTTTTCAAAGGCTTTTGCTATGACTGGTTGGAGGCTTGGCTATGCGGCTGGACCTGTTGAACTTATAAGTCAAATGCTTAAAATTCATCAATATGCAATAATGTGTTCTCCGTCAATTAGCCAATATGCAGGCGTTGAGGCACTTACAAACTGTGATGCTGACGTTGAAAAAATGGTTGGCGAATATGATATGAGAAGACGTTATCTTGTAGATAGATTTAATAAAATGGGGCTGTTTTGTTTTAATCCTGAGGGGGCATTTTATGTTTTCCCTTCAATTAAAAGCCTTGGACTTACTAGCGAAGAATTTTGCGAGAAATTGATTTACGCAAAAAAAGTAGCTGTTGTTCCTGGAAATGCTTTTGGAGAAAGTGGTGAGGGTTTTATAAGGGTTTCCTATGCTTATTCTATTAATCATATAAAAGAAGCACTTGATAGAATTGAAGAATTTTTGGAAGAAATAAAAAAATAATTGTGGATTTATTTTTCGCCAAACAAAAGTATATTTTTTATCAAATGAATAAAAAGGCGAGTAACAGCGGGTTGCCCCGCCACGTCGTATAAGCACAATGCGAGGTTTTTTCCTCGCATTTAAAATAGATACTATATTTTAAATATGAAAGGGCTGTTTATCTATGATGTACAAAACTTATCACGTTGCAAAAAATGGAAGCGACAACAATGAAGGAAGTGAGCAAAAACCGTTCCTAACCATTAATAAAGCTGCTAAAGTTGCTATAATGGGGGACACAATTTTAGTTCACGAGGGAACTTACAGAGAATGGGTTAAACCTCGCAACACTGGTATGTCCGACCAACTTAGAATTACTTACAAAGCGGCTGAGGGTGAAAAAGTTATCATTAAAGGGTCGGAAGAAGTTAAAAATTGGGAGAAATATGAGGGGACAGTTTGGAAAGCAGTCCTTTCTAATAAAACATTTGGCGATTATAACCCTTACACTGATAATCTTCGTGGGGATTGGATGCTTTATCCTGTTGGCGAAACTAACAGAACTACAAAAGTTCACACTGGTGATGTTTACTTAAATGGAAAATCTTTTTATGAGGCTTATTCTCTTGAAGATGTTATCAAAGCTGAAAAAAGGGTGAAAATTAAAGCTTATTTTGAAACAACTTTACCTCACCCTGAAGATACAATTTATCAATGGTATTGTGAAGTTGACGATGAAAATACAACAATTTATGCAAATTTCCAAGGATATAATCCTAATGAGGAATTAGTTGAAATAAATGTAAGAAAATGTTGTTTTTACCCTGAAAATGCTGGGATAAATTATATTACTGTAAGCGGTTTTGAAATGGCACAAGGGGCTTGTCCTTTTACTCCGCCTTCTGCTGATCAACCTGGACTTATTGGTGCACATTGGAGCAAGGGTTGGATTATTGAAAATAATATTGTACATGATGCGAAATGTAGCGGAATTAGTATTGGTAAAGAGGGTTCAACAGGACATATTGAATGTACTTTATATCAACTTCACCCAGGATTTCAAGCCCAAATTGAATCAGTTTTCCGTGGTGTAAAGGGAAGTTGGAACAGAGAACAAGTTGGCTCACATATTGTTAGAAATAATAAAATTTATGACTGCGGGCAAAACGGAATTGTGGGAAATATGGGTTGTGTGTTTAGTGAAATTTATGGTAACGAAATATATGAAATTGGTACTAAACATGAATTTTTCGGTTGGGAAATCGCTGGGATAAAATTCCACGCTCCTATCGATGTTTATATTCACGATAACTGCATTTATCGCACTACTTTAGGTTTATGGCTTGACTGGGAAACTCAAGGTACTAGAGTTAGTAAAAATATATTCTTTGAAAATCAAAGAGAAGTTGTGGTGGAAGTTACTCACGGACCTTTCTTGTTCGATAACAACATAATGAAAGGTATGGGGCTTCTTGCACAAGGTGGAGCTTTTGTTAACAATATTGTTTACGGAGCGGTTAGAAGTGCACCTGTTTTAGACCGTTCAACTCCTTATCATTTCCCTCATAGTACAGATGTTTTAGGCTGTTCACTTGTATATGCAAATGACGATAGATGGTTTAACAATATTTTAATTGCCGGCGAGCCTATGATTGATTCGAAAAATGATACTTTCTGCGGAACTCACGGATATGATGGTTGCCCATCTTCTTTAGAGGAATTTAGGGAGCAATTAATTGCCCTTGGAAGTGTTGATATTGAAGAATTTGTTCCATTAAAACAACCTGTTTATGTTGATGGAAATGCTTATTTCAAAGGTTCTAAACCTTATAATAAAGAAGTTAATAATTTTGTAAGCGAGGAAAACCCTAATTTGAAAATTACAAAAGAAGCTGACGGAGTTTATGTTGAAATTACTGTCCCAGAAGAAATTTTTAACATTGAAACAAAAATCCATGGAACAAAAACTCTTGAAATGACAAGAATTGTAAAAGCTCTTTATGAAGATATGAACGGAAACCCTATTACAATTGATTATGATATGCTTGGAAATGCAAGAGGAGAAAAACCTGTTGTTGGACCATTTGAAAACTTAAAAGCGGGTTATAATAAAATTAAAGTTTGGTAAAAAAAGAGGGTGTGACGAAACTAAAAAAATAGTGTTTCGTCACACCCTCTCTTGAGTTTTTTGCTTTCAGTCAAGTAGGAAAGACTGAATTTTTGTCATTTTTTGTACTGTATGATGACAAAAAACGCAAAAAACTCTATTTGTAAAACGCAAAAGCTGTATTTCGTCACAGCTCATTTTAGTTTGTGAAATTATAGTGTTGCGTAAACTTTTAAAAGTTCAGCAGTCTTGTCTACACCTAGCTTGCTTGTGTTTATGCAAATATCATATCCACTTGCAAGTCCCCACTTCATATTTGTGTTGAAATTATAATATCCAGCACGTTTTTTATCAGTTTTTTTGATTAAATCCATAGCCGTTTTGTCGGAAAGCTCACGTCTTTGAGCAATTCTTTTTACACGGTTTTCTATATCTGCTGAAAAGAATACACTGATTTGATTTTTATTATCTTGAAGCACATAATTTGCACATCTACCAACAATTACACAAGGTCCTTGTTGTGCAATCTTTTTTATTGCATCAAATTGTGCTAAAAAAACTTTTTGGAATAACGGCATTTCATTTGTTAAATTCCCCGCAAAAGAATAATTCCCCATCATAAGGGAGTAAATTACACTTCCGTGTTGTTCGTCATTTTGATAGAAAATTTCTTCGGATAAACCACTTTCTTTAGCTGCGACAGCGATAATTTCTTTGTCATAATATGGAATTCCTAGAAGTTCGGCAGCTTTTTTTCCGATTTCACGACCTCCACTTCCGTATTCACGTCCTATTGTAATAATTTTATTCATAAAGGTCAATCCTTTCTATTATGTAATTTATTTGACAATTATATTATACACTTTTTTTCACTGTTTGTACAGTATTTTCCTAAATAAAAAAATATTTTATGCAAAAGTAACAGAAAAATCTATGAATTATTTAAATTCAATATGGTAACAAGGTGAAAGTTTGCTGAGAAATTAAAAAAAGTCCGTTTAAATCCTTGCTTTTTTTGCCATTAAATGATAAAATAATGTATTATGTATTGAAAGGGGAGTGTCAAAAGTGGATATTTGGTTAATTGCACAATTCGGGCTTTTGATGCTTGGACTTTTAGTGCTAGTTTATGTAATTGCGGTTTTAACACCGAAAATTGCTAAAAAAGTTGATGCTTTAAGAAAATCTCCCGAAAGGGTGGATAAGGATGTAAACTCCGACCCTTACTATTTTAAAGAGGACGGACTTAAAAGTATTTATGAAATATCTTCTAAGGAAGATGATATAGATGAGAAAGTTGATGAGAATAATCTCCCAACTTAATAAGAAAGGATTTGTATTTTATTATGGCTAAAAATAAAAAAATGGTTAGCGAAATTACTTCTATGAGCGAAGATTTTGCTAAATGGTATACTGATATTGTTAAAAAGGCTGAACTTGTTGAATATACAAGCGTTAAAGGTTGTATGGTAATTCGTCCTTATGGATATGCTATTTGGGAAAATATGCAGAAAATTCTTGACGGAATGTTCAAAGATACTGGTCATGAAAATGTATGTATGCCAATGTTTATCCCTGAAAGTTTGCTTCAAAAGGAAAAAGACCACGTTGATGGATTTGCTCCTGAAGTTGCTTGGGTTACTATGGGTGGTAGTGAAAGACTTGAAGAAAAACTTTGTGTTAGACCTACTTCCGAAGTGCTTTTCTGTGAGCATTACAAAAATATTATCGAAAGTTACAGAGATTTGCCAAAATTATATAATCAATGGGTTTCTGTTGTAAGATGGGAAAAAACTACTCGTCCTTTCTTACGTTCAAGAGAATTTTTATGGCAAGAGGGACATACTATCCACGCAACGGAAGATGAAGCTGTTAGAGAAACTGAACAAATGTTAAATATTTATGCTGAATTCTGTGAAAAATATCTTGCTATTCCTGTTGTTAAAGGTAAGAAAACTGAAAGTGATAAATTTGCTGGGGCAAAGGCTACTTATGCGATTGAAGCGTTAATGCATGACGGAAAGGCGTTACAAGCGGGAACTTCTCACTATTTCGGCGACGGATTTGCTAAAGCTTTTGAAATTCAATTTACTGATAAAGAAAATAAACAACAATTCCCACATCAAACTTCTTGGGGAGTTACTACAAGGCTAATCGGAGCAATTATTATGTCTCACGGTGATGATAACGGGCTAGTTTTACCACCTGCGGTTGCTCCTATTCAAGTAGTAATTATCCCTGTTGCACAACATAAAGAAGGTGTAATTGAAAAGGCTACTGAACTTTATGATACATTAAAAGCACAAGGTTTAAGAGTTAAACTTGATAGCTCTGAAAACTCTCCTGGTTGGAAATTCGCTGAGTATGAAATGAAAGGTGTTCCACTTCGTGTTGAAATTGGACCTAAAGATATTGAAAATGGTCAATGTGTAATTGCAACAAGATTTAATGGAGAAAAAGAATTTGTTAAACTTGAAGATTTTGCTACTAGAGTTTCGGAAAAATTAGTTGATTGTCATAATGGAATTTATGCAAAAGCTCTTGCAAACCGTGAAGAAAAAACTTTCTCTTGTACTACAACTGATGAAATAAATGCTGCTTTTGAAAAAAATGGCGACGGATTTATTAAGGCTATGTGGTGTGGAGAGGAAGAATGTGAGGACAAAGTTAAAGAATTAACTGGTGCTGGTTCACGTTGTATTCCTTTTGAACAAGAAAATCTAGGCGAAAAATGTGTTTGTTGTGGAAAACCAGCTGAACATATGGTGCTTTGGGGCAAGGCTTATTAAATTCTGAAAGGTAATATAATTTTTATGTTAAAAAAAGGAATAACCTTTGTTTTATTGGTGATAATTATTGTGTCCTCTTTTACTGGTTGTGTTGGGCAAGGTTTAGGTTTGCCTGGTGAAGATTTAATTTATGAACTTAGAGATGAGTATATTGCTCTTGAAAGTGGAAAACTTATAGTAACAAACATGCAAACGGACACTGTTGACCAAGAATTTACTTTTACTACAGATGAAGAAGGTAATATGACCTTTCTTTTTGAAGGAGTTAACATTGACGGCGAAACTGACTATCATTACGGAAATAGAACGGAGTCAGTTTTGTTGATGAATGGTGAGCTTACTGAGTTAAAAGAAGGTGATGAAACCTTTACTTACTATACTTCGCAAATAAGACACCCTAATGCTACAGGAAATGTTGTTCTATATTTCCCTGAATATATGCTTAATATGGAAGAAAAACATACTGAAAATGAGCAAGTTTTTGTTTTTTATTATGACACTTATTCAATGGGGCTTAATGCGCTAGCTTATGAAGTTACTTTTGTTTTTGATAATAACGATGAATTTTTGTATATGATTGACAAAACTATTTTCCAGCAAGAAGATGGTAGTGAAATCGAAATAGAATTCAAGTATGAAATCAAAGAAATGAACGCTATAACTAGCATTGAAAAGCCGATTTTTGAATAAATACATCGAATTTGTTCAAAGTGAATAAAAATATTGTAAAATCAACATCAAATTTTTACGATAAAATTGTGTCAAAACACTTGCAATTGGTATATTCGTATGTTATAATTACTCTTGCGTGACTGCAAATGATATGCGATGAAGCGAAAGGTTGCCGACTGTGTGTCGGGTAATTTTCGTGGAGTATGTCCGATTTTAAACCGGGCGACTGTAATAATGAACACTGTGCGTGTGACTAGCTTTTGGATTAGTGCGGAATCTTTCTGCGTTTATCTACGAAAAAAGCTGTCATAAGTATTTTATTGTCACTTACCGGGAACAGTCAGATTGTATTGATTTTTTAATGCAATGATTTTCCCGGTTTTTATATGATAAAAACACGAAACACACGGAAACGTGTCATCATTCAGAATAAACCTTTAAGACCTATATAATAGTGAATTAATGGTTGGCCCCCACAGTTATTTATTTTTAAGGAGGCGAACGAAATGGCAGTCAATGAAAAAATCAGAATTAGAATCAAGGGTTACGAACACGGTATCGTAGACGCTGCAGCAGCTAAAATTGTTGAAGCGGCAAAACGTTCAGGAGCAAAGGTATCAGGACCTATTCCTCTACCTACTGACAAGGAAATCATCACTATCCTAAAAGCTGTTCATAAATATAAAGACAGCCGTGAGCAATTCGAAATGAGAACTCACAAAAGATTAATCGATGTTATCCGTCCTACAAACGAAACTACATCCGCACTTCAAAGCCTTGAACTTCCAGCTGGTGTTGACATTGTAATGGAAATTAAATAATTTCCAAGTTAGCACTGTAGTTAATAAAGTTTCTTTGTTAACTAACTGGTCACGTTGGCAAGTAATTTGTCAACCAATAACCTTATAGGAGGAAAAAACAAAATGCAAAAAGGAATTATTGCAAAGAAAATCGGTATGACTCAGATTTTCGACGAAGCAGGAAAAGTTATTCCTGTAACAGTAGTAGAAGCTGGTCCATGTGTAGTTGTACAGAAAAAGACCGACGAGAATGACGGTTACTGTGCTGTTCAACTTGGTTTTGGTGAAATTCGTGCTAAACGAGTTAACAAACCAATGACTGGGCACTTCGCTAAAGCGGACGCTCCGCTAAAAAGAACTCTAAAGGAATTTAGATTCGAAAACACTGACGCTATTAACGTAGGTGATATCATCAAAGCTGACACATTTACTGTAGGCGACATCATTGATGTTCAAGGTACAAGTAAAGGTAAAGGCTTCCAAGGTTCAATCAAGCGTCACAACAACTCAAGAATTAAAGAAACTCACGGTTCTGGTCCTGTTCATAGACATGCTGGTTCAATGGGTGCTTGTTCATCACCATCACGTATCTATAAAGGTAAAGGTATGCCTGGACACATGGGTGCTGAAACAGTAACTGTTCAAAATCTTGAAATTGTTAAAATCGATGTAGAAAACAATCTTATTGCAATTAGAGGTGCAATTCCAGGTCCTAAAAACGGAACTGTTGTACTAACTGATTGTGTTAAGAAGGCTTAGTGGAAGGAGGAGTTAAAATGCCAAAAGTTACAATGTATGACCAAACAGGCAAACAGCTCAATGACACAGAGCTTTCTGATGCTATATTCGGTATAACACCAAATGTGCATGTAATGCATCAAATGGTTGTAAACTACCTTGCTAACCAAAGACAAGGTACACAAAGCACTCTTACTCGTACAGAGGTAAGAGGTGGCGGAAGAAAGCCTTGGAAACAAAAAGGTACTGGACACGCAAGACAAGGTTCTATCAGAGCTCCACAATGGGTACATGGTGGTATCGCACTTGGTCCTAAACCTCGTAGTTACAGATTCGCTGTTAATAAGAAAGTTAAAAGACTTGCAATGAAGTCAGCGCTTTCATCTAAAGTAATGGATAATAACTTATTAGTTTTAGATACAATTAAATTTGACGACTACAAAACAAAAGCATTTATTTCAATGCTTAAAGCTCTTAACGTTAACGGAAAAGCATTAATCGTAATGCCTGAAGTTGATGAAAAAGTAATTAAGAGTGCATCAAACATTCCTGGTGTAAAAACTACACTTGTGAATACACTTAACGTTTATGATATTCTTAACTATGATAAATTCATTATCGTTAAGAGTGCTGTAGATAAACTTGAGGAGGTGTATGCATAATGGTAAGAACAGCTCAAGATATTATCATTAAGCCTGTTATTACAGAAGCTTCTATGGAAGGTCTGCAAAACGGCAAATACACATTTAAGGTTGCTAAAGAAGCTAACAAAATTGAAATTGCTCTAGCAATTACTGAACTTTTCGGAGTACAAGTTGCTAAAGTTAATACAATGATTGTTAAAGGCAGAGAAAAAAGAATGGGTAGACACTCAGGCTACACTGCTGACTGGAAAAAAGCAATCGTTACACTAAAAGCTGGAGAAAAATCAATCGAATTCTTCGATGGTATGTTCTAATTTAACTTTTAAAGTGTATATGAAGACAATTAACTTTGCAAGAAATTGCTTCTTTAATTGTTGGAAAGTATGGGGAGAGATTTCCTCGCAAAACCAAACTATGGAAGGACTGGTAATTTAATGGCAATTAAAGCTTATAAACCAACGACCCCGGGTCGCCGTAAAATGACGGTTACTGACTATTCCGGTTTGTCAAAGGTTGCACCAGAGAAAAGTCTTTTAGAACCTCTAAAGAAAAAATCTGGTAGAAATAGCTATGGTAGAATTACTGTTCGTCACAGAGGTGGCGGAAACAGAAGAAAATACCGTATCATTGATTTCAAAAGAAATAAATTTGGTATGAATGCTAACGTTATGACTCTTGAGTACGATCCAAACAGAAGTGCTCACATTGCTCTTATTCAATACGAAGATGGAACAAAGAGTTATATCCTAGCTCCTAATGGTCTAAAAGTTGGAGATGTTGTTCGTGCTGGTACTGATTGTGATATCAAACCAGGTAACGCATTACCACTTGTAAATATTCCAGTAGGTACTGTAATTCATAACGTTGAACTTTACCCAGGTAAGGGCGCACAACTTGTTCGTTCTGCTGGTAACATGGCTCAACTTATGGCAAAAGAAGGTGTTTACGCATTAATAAGACTTCCATCTGGAGAGCTTAGAAATGTACCTGTTAACTGCATGGCTACAATTGGTCAAGTAGGTAACATTGACCACGAAAACGTTAATATCGGTAAAGCAGGTAGAACTCGTCACATGGGTATTAGACCTACTGTTCGTGGTTCTGTAATGAACCCTTGCGATCACCCTCATGGTGGTGGTGAAGGTAAATCACCTATCGGACGTGCAGGCCCTGTTACACCATGGGGCAAGCCAGCACTTGGATACAAAACTCGTGCTAAGCATCATCGCTCTGATAAATTTATCGTAAAACGTAGAAACGATAAGTAAGCTGAAAGGAGGCAGATGAATAATGGGTAGAAGTATTAAAAAGGGCCCATACGTACTTGAGTCCTTAATGAAAAAAGTAGAACAAATGAACGAAGCTGGGGAACAAAAAGTTGTTAAGACTTGGTCAAGATCATCAACTATTTTCCCTGAATTCGTAGGTCATACATTTGCAGTTCATGATGGACGCAAACATGTCCCTGTTTATGTAACTGAAGATATGGTAGGTCATAAACTTGGCGAGTTTGCACCGACAAGAACTTATAAAGGTCACGCAGGTTCTAGAACCTCAAATAACGGAAAGTAATGGTCGGAAGGAGGAATTCATAAATGGAAGCAAGAGCTATATTAAGAAATGCTCGAATTGCACCACGTAAAGTTCAGATTGTCCTTGATTTAATTAGAAACAAAGACACTGAAACAGCTATTGCAGTTTTAAAGCACACACCTAAGTCTGCTAGTGAATATTTGGAAAAGCTTCTTAAGTCCGCCATTGCAAACGCAGAAAACAATCACAATATGGATAAAAACAATCTATATGTTGCTGAATGTTTCGTTTGTCCGGGACCTATAATGAAGAGAATTATGCCAAGAGCACAAGGTAGAGCGTTTAGAATTCTTAAAAGAACGTCACATGTAACAATCGTTCTTAAAGAAAAGGAATAAGCTGAAAGAGGAGGTAAACTATGGGCCAAAAGGTAAACCCACACGGTCTTCGTGTCGGAGTAATAAAGGATTGGGATTCCCGCTGGTTTGCAAATAAAAGCACTTTCGGCGATACACTAGTAGAAGACTACAACATTAGAAAATTCATTAAGAAAAGTTTGTATGCTGCTGGTGTTCCACACATCGAAATTGAAAGATTTGCAGATAAAGTTAAAATCCACATTTACTGTGCAAAACCTGGTATCGTTATCGGTAGAGGTGGCGCAGAAATCGAAAAACTAAGAACTGCTATTGAAAAAATGGTTAAAAAATCAATTGCGGTTAACATTATCGAGGTTAAACAACCTGATTTAGATTCTACTTTAGTAGCTGAATCAGTTGCTTCACAACTCGAAAATAGAGTTTCATTTAGACGTGCTATGAAACAATCAATTGGCAAGGCTATGAAACTTGGCGCTAAAGGTATCAAAATCCGTGTATCAGGCCGTTTAGGCGGTGCTGAAATCGCTCGTGCAGAAAGTTATCATGAGGGTACAATTCCTCTACAAACTATCCGTGCGGACATCGATTACGGTTTTGCTGAAGCTGCTACAACTTACGGACGTCTTGGAATCAAAGTTTGGATCTATAAAGGTGAAGTTTTAAAAGGAGAAGTTGCTCCTAAAGAAGCTCCACAAAGACCTAGAAGAAACCGCGATGATAAAAGAGACGAAAGACGCGACAATAGAAACAGAAACGATCGTCGTGATAATAGAAGAGAAGGAGGTAACAAATAATGCTACTTCCAAAAAGAGTAAAATATCGTAGAGTTCACCGTGGACGCCTTAAAGGTAAAGCGATGAGAGGAAACACTGTTTCTTACGGCCAATTTGGTCTTCAAGCTCTACAACCTGCATGGATTACATCTAATCAAATCGAAGCTGCTCGTATTGCTATGACTCGTTATATCAAACGTGGTGGTCAAGTTTGGATTAAAATCTTCCCTGACAAACCAATTACTGAAAAACCAGCTGAAACTCGAATGGGTTCAGGTAAAGGTTCACCAGAATACTGGGTTGCAGTTGTTAAACCAGGAAGAGTAATGTTTGAAATTGCTGGTGTTAGCGAAGAAGTTGCAAGAGAAGCTTTAAGACTTGCAATGCATAAGCTACCTATTAAATGTAAATTTGTTAAAAAGCAAGAGGAAACTCAAGAGACGGGTGGTGAGCAATAATGAGAGCTAATGAATTACGTGATTTGACTACGGTTGAGCTTAATGATAAGCTTACAGACCTTAAAAAAGAACTTTTCAACCTCCGTTTTCAACATGCTGTTAATCAGCTTGAAAACCCAATGCGTTTAAACGTTGTAAAAAAAGATATTGCTCGTGTGAAAACAATCATTCGTAGCAAAGAATCTAACGTGCAATAACGAAGGGAGGACTTGACTATGAGCGAAAGAAGCTTAAGAAAAACTAGAGTTGGTAAAGTTGTTTCCAATAAAATGGACAAAACTATCGTTGTTGCTATCCAAGATAACATCAAACATCCACTCTACAAAAAAATCATTAAGAGAACAGTTAAACTAAAAGCACACGACGAAAACAATGTTTGTAACATTGGCGACCGTGTAGAAGTTATGGAAACAAGACCTATGTCTAAAGACAAAAGATGGCGTCTTGTAAACGTAATCGAAAAAGCTAAGTAAGACTTTTTTCAAAAAATAAAAAATAACTTTAGAGTTATAGGTATTAACCTTCAGATATGTGAAAGGAGGAACGCACTGTGATACAAATGCAATCATACCTCAAAGTTGCTGATAACACTGGAGCTAAAGAGCTTATGTGTATCAGAGTTTTGGGCGGTACACGTAGAAGGTATGCAAACATCGGTGACGTTGTGGTAGCTTCCGTTAAGAAAGCATCACCCGGCGGCGTTGTAAAAAAAGGTGATGTTGTTAAAGCAGTTATCGTTCGTTCAGCTAGTGGACTTCGTCGTGATGATGGAACTTACATCCGTTTCGATGAAAACGCTGCTGTTATTATTAAAGAGGACAAAAACCCAAGGGGAACTCGTATTTTTGGCCCTGTTGCAAGAGAACTTCGTGACAAGGAATATCTCAAGATATTAAGCCTTGCACCTGAAGTGTTATAATTGGAGGTGTCGTAAATTGAATAAAGTACATGTCAAAAAAGGCGACACGGTAGTATTGCTTACAGGTAAGTATACTGACAAATACTCTTCCGACAAGAAACGTAAAACGGGTAAAGTATTAGAAGTAAGTGCTAAAGAGGGTAAAGTTATTGTTGAAGGTATCAACTATGTAACTAAACACGTTAAGCCTACTCGCGCAGGTCAAGCTGGCGGTAGAATTAAAGCTGAGGCACCAATTTATGCTTGTAAAGTTATGGCTGTTTGCCCAAAATGCAATAAGCCTACAAGACCGGGTCATAAAATTGATGAAAATGGTAAATCAAAAAGAATCTGCAAAAAATGCAGTGCAGAATTTTAATTAAAGGAGGAGAATCTTCATGTCAAGAATGAAAGAATATTACGTTAGTACCGTAGCTCCTGCTTTAATGACAAAGTTCGGCTACAAAAACGTTATGGAAATTCCTAAATTAGATAAAATCGTTATCAACGTTGGTTGCGGTGAAGCTAAAGAAAACAAAAAAGTTATCGAAGCTATCATGAGCGACTTAGCAATCATCACTGGTCAAAAGGCTGTTGAATGTAAAGCTAAGAAATCAGTTGCTAACTTTAAACTTCGTGAAGGAATGACTATCGGTGTGAAGGTAACACTTCGTGCTGAAAGAATGTATGAATTTTTGGATAGATTATTCAACGTTGCGTTCCCTCGTGTACGTGACTTTAGAGGAATTAATCCAAACTCATTCGATGGTAGAGGAAACTATTCAACTGGTATCAAAGAACAATTGATATTCCCTGAAATCGAATATGATAAAATTGACAAAATCCGTGGTATGGACATCAACTTTATCACAACTGCTCAAACAGACGAAGAAGCAAAAGCGCTATTAGAACTAATGGGCGCACCATTTGCTAAGTAAGGGGAGGAATTAAGTTATGGCTAAAATGGCTATGAAAAATAAGCAACAAAAAACGCCTAAATTTTCCACTCGTGCTTATAACAGATGTAAAATCTGCGGAAGACCACACGCTTATATCAGAAAATTCGGTATTTGCCGTATTTGTTTTAGAGAATTAGCGCATAAGGGTCAAATCCCGGGTGTAAGAAAGGCAAGCTGGTAATTTTATATTACTAGTTGCACAATCAATCGCAAACTAATGTTGTTAAGTAATAGTAAAAAGACTTGAAAAATTCTTATAAAACTATTATACTGATAACTATAAGGAGGTTAACATAGCATGCAAATTACTGATACTATCGCTGATTTATTGACTAGAATTCGTAATGCGAGTTCTGCAAAGCACGCAAGCGTTGACGTTCCTGCATCTAATATGAAAAAATCAATTACACAAATCCTTGTTGACGAGGGTTATGTAAAAGGTTTTCAATTCATTGAAGACGGTAAGCAGGGTATAATCAGAATTACTCTTAAATATGCTGAGAATAATACACCAGTACTTTCTGGACTTAGAAGGGTTTCAAAACCTGGTCTTAGAATTTACACAAACTGTGAAGACATGCCAAAAGTTATGAAAGGTCTTGGAGTTGCAATTATTTCAACTTCAAAAGGCATCATGACTGACAAAAAGGCTCGTGAATTACATGTTGGTGGAGAAGTTCTAGCTTTCATTTGGTAAGGAGGAGCTAAATTTATGTCAAGAATAGGTAATAAACCAATAGCTGTTCCTGCTGGAGTAGAAGTAATTATTGATGGAAGCAACGTTACTGTAAAAGGTCCTAAAGGAACATTAGAAAAAAGCTTTTCAAAAGATATCACAATTTCTCTTGAAGGTGCAATAATCAATGTAACTCGTCCGAGTGACGCTAAAAATCATAGAGCATTACACGGTTTAACAAGAACTCTTGTTGCTAACATGGTTGAGGGTGTATCTGCTGGATACTCAAAAACTCTTTCAATCGAAGGTGTTGGATACCGTGCTGCTAAACAAGGAAATGAACTTGTAATGAACCTTGGATATTCACATCAGGTAATTATGCCTGAAATCGAAGGGATCACAATTGAAGTACCAACTCAAACAAAAATTGTTGTTTCTGGTATTGATAAACAAGTTGTTGGTCAATTCGCAAGTGAAGTAAGAGGAAAACGCCCACCAGAGCCATATAAAGGAAAAGGTATCCGTTATGAAGGCGAACGTATCATCCGTAAGGAAGGTAAAGCTGGTAAGGGTAGTAAGAAATAATAAAGGAGTGAATTATTATGGTGAAAAAGCTTGATAGAGCTGAAGCAAGAGCAAGAAGACAACGTAGAGTTCGTAACAAGATTTCAGGAACTCCTGATTGTCCACGCCTTAATGTATTCCGCTCCTCTAAGCATATTTACGCTCAAATTATCGATGATGTAAACGGCGTAACAATCGCTTCAGCTTCAACTCTTGATAAAAGTTTTGAAGAAAATGGCGGAAACAAAGACGCTGCTCGTAAAATCGGTAAGGCTGTTGCTGAAAACGCAATGGCAAAGGGTGTAACTAAAGTCGTATTTGACAGAGCCGGATATTTATATCATGGACGTGTTCAGGAATTAGCTGAGGGCGCTCGTGAAGGCGGACTCAAATTCTAAAGAGGAGGTAATACTTTTGGCTTTAATAGATGCAAGCACACTGGAACTCAGTGAAAAAGTTGTAGCCATTAATCGTGTATCTAAAACGGTTAAAGGTGGTCGTATTTTCAAGTTCTCAGCACTAGTTGTTGTAGGCGATGGAAACGGCATCATTGGTTTTGGTCTTGGTAAATCTGGAGAAGTTCCAGACGCTATCCGTAAGGGTATCGAAGATGCTAAGAAAAACTTAATTAATGTATCATTAAAAGGTACATCAATTCCACACGAAGTTGTTGGAAAATTCGGAGCAGGTAGAGTTCTTTTAAAACCAGCGGGTCCTGGTACAGGAGTTATCGCAGGTGGTCCTGTTCGTGCTGTTGTTGAAGCAGCAGGAATTAAGGATATTAGAACTAAATCTCTTCGTTCAAACAATCCTTGCAATGTAGTAAGAGCTACAATCGAAGGATTAGCTTCTTTAAAATCAGCTGCACAAGTTGCTGAAAAAAGAGGTAAAACAATAAAAGAAATTTTAGGTTAAGGAGGAAATAGCACATGGCTAACTTAAAAATTACACTTAAGAAAAGTTTGATTGGAAACAAAAAAGATCAAATCGCTACTGCTCATTCCCTCGGACTTAAAAAGATCAGAGCTGTTACGGTTCAGCCTGATAATGAGCAAACAAGAGGTAAAATTAAAAAAATATCTCACCTTATAGAGGTAACCGAAAGCTAATGCAAGGAGGTGCGGACTATGAAGTTATATGAATTAACGCCTGCAAAAGGCTCTACTAAAAAAGTGAAGAGAATCGGTAGGGGTCATGGTTCAGGTCATGGTAAAACTGCTGGTAAAGGTCACAAAGGTCAATGGGCACGTTCAGGCGGCGGCGTTCGTCCTGGATTCGAGGGTGGTCAAACTGCTCTTACTAGAAGAATTCCAAAAAGAGGTTTCAACAACATTTTTGGAACAATTTACGCAACAATCAATGTTGCTGATTTAGAAAAATTCGTTGATGGTACAGTTGTTGATGCAGAAATGCTAAAAGCTGCTGGAATCATCAAAAAACCTTGCGATGGAATTAAAATTCTAGGCGATGGTGAATTAACTAAAAAACTTACTGTTAAAGTAGCGGCTTTCTCAAAGACAGCTAAAGAAAAAATTGAGAATGCTGGTGGGAAGGCTGAGGTGATTTAGTGTGCTACAGACGCTTCGTAACGCTTGGAAAATCCCGGAGTTAAGAAATAAACTTTTGTACACTCTTTTCATTTTAGTAATCTTCCGTCTTGGGGTTGCTATTGCAGTTCCATTTATTACACCTGACGCTTTGACTAATATGATTGGTGATGAAGGAAGCATTTTAAGTTATCTTGATATGATTTCTGGTGGTTCTTTTTCACAAAGTACTATTTTCGCATTATCAATCACACCTTATATCAACTCGTCAATCATTATGCAGCTTTTAACTTATGCACTTCCTCCTCTTGAACGTTTAGCGAAAGAGGGAGAAACTGGTAGAAAGAAAATCGCTCGCATTACAAGAATTCTTACAGCAGTTCTTGCTGTTGCAATGTCAATCGCATACTATTTCTTACTAAGAAATCAAGGTGCACTTCTTTACACAGAAGGATTTGAAGGTATCTTCTCTGCTATAGTAATCGTACTATCCTTTACAGCGGGTTCATCCCTGATTGTATGGCTTGGTGATAGAATTACTGAAAAGGGAATTGGTAGCGGTATTTCAATGATTCTTTTTGCAGGTATTATTGCAAGAGGTCCATCTGAATTACTACTTCTTATCAATTTGGCTGCTACTGGCGAAACTCGTTATATTATTCTTGTTCCAATTATTATCGTACTATTCTTATTTATGATAGGTTTCATTATTCTAATGAACCACTCTGAAAGAAGAATTCCTGTACAATATGCAAAAAGAGTTGTTGGTAGAAAAATGTATGGCGGACAAAACACACATATCCCTGTAAAGGTTGCTATGTCTGGTGTTATGCCAATCATCTTTGCTATGACATTTATGTCAATTCCATCAACACTTGCATTCTTCTTCCCTCCTGGGGAAACAGGTTTTTACGCTGGTTTTATTTCATTATTTAATACTACTAGCTGGTTCTATGCTGTTCTTTACTTTGTATTGATTATTGCTTTCAACTATTTCTATGTTGGTATGCAATACAATCCAATTGAAATGGCTAACAACCTAAGACAAAACAATGGTGGTATCCCTGGAATCAGACCAGGTCGTCCGACTTCTGATTTCATTAAGAGAGTATTATCAAAAATTACTCTTGTAGGTGCATTTTTCCTTGGTGTTATTGCAATATTCCCTATTTTCTTTGCAATGGCTTCAGGTGTTCAAATTGCAATGGGAGGTACATCAATCCTTATCGTGGTAAGTGTTGCACTTGAAACAGTTCGTACACTTGAGTCACAAATGATGATGAGACACCACAAAGGCTTTCTTGAATAATTAAAAGAAGGTGTAATAATGAATTTGATTATACTTGGTGCACCCGGCGCAGGCAAGGGTACACAAGCAGAGGTTATCTGTAACAAATATAACATTCCAGCAATTTCAACAGGGAATATCCTTCGTGCTGCTATGAAGGCGGGTACTCCTATTGGACAAAAAGCGAAAGATCTTATTGACAACGGAAACTTTGTTCCTGATGAATTTGTAATTGAATTGTTAAAAGAACGACTTGCCAAGAGTGACTGTGATAAGGGTTATATTTTAGATGGGTTTCCACGAACTATTACTCAAGCACATGCGCTTGACAAGATGGGTGTAGTAATCGACAAGGTGATTGAGATTTATGTTTCTGATGAAGACATAAAGAAAAGAATTTCTGGCCGTCGCGTTTGTGAGGTTTGCGGTTCTTCATTCCACATTGAATATAGGCCTTCAAAAGTTGAAAATGTTTGTGACAATTGTGGAGGAAAGACAGTTACTCGTAAAGATGATTTACCTGAAACTGTAGTTTCAAGACTTGGCATATATCATGAAATAACTGAACCTATAAAAGAATACTACAAAAACCAAGGAAAACTTATTACTGTTATTGGTCAAGAAGAAATTGCTGAAACGTCAAAACTGACGCTTGCAGCGGTTGAGGGTTAATTTATGGTAATAGTTAAATCAAGTACAGAAATTGCTAAAATGCGAGTTGCTGGCAAAATTGTTGCTGGTGCATTGCAATTAGCTGGGGAAAGCATTAAAGTTGGAATGACAACTTTAGAACTTGACCGATTAATAAATAAATACATTACTTCACAGGGTGCCGTGCCTTCCTTTTTAGGATATCACGGTTTTCCGGGAAGTGCTTGCATTTCCATTAATGATGAAGTAATTCATGGTATTCCTGGAGCAAGAAAAATTCAAGATGGTGATATTGTTAGCATTGACGTTGGTAGCTATATTGATGGTTATCATGGCGATAGTGCAAGAACTTTCGCTGTCGGGAATGTTTCTAAAGAAGCTTTATCTCTTATGAAATCTACCGAAGAAAGTCTTTATAAAGCAATTGAAATTGCAAGACCTGGTATGAGGGTTGGGGATTTATCTGCTGCTATTCAGGAACACAATGAAAAAAATGGCTATTCTATTGTAAAAGAGTTTGTCGGCCATGGAATTGGTAGAGATTTACACGAATCACCTGAAATCCCGAATTTTGGGAAAGCAGGTCGTGGAGTTAGATTAGTTGCTGGAATGGTCATTGCGATTGAACCAATGATTAACGCTGGCGGAGCATCTATCAAAGTATTGGACGATGAGTGGACTGTTAAAACTATAGACGGGTCATTATCTGCTCACTTTGAGCACACAATTGCAATAACACCCGATGGAGCGGTTATTTTAACAAGACCGTAACGTCATATTAAGGAGGTAGTTATTGTGAACTTACTTCAAGGCTCACTAGTTAAGGCTACTGCGGGACATAACATCGGGAAATATTTCGTTGTTGTGAAAGTTGAAGGTGGTTTTGCTTACATTTCTGACGGAAAAGAGAGGAAACTTGAAAATCCTAAAAAGAAAAATGTTAAGCATATCGCTAAAACTTGCGAAGTAATTAATTTACAAGAAATTACAAACAAAAAACTAAAGAAACTTTTGAGTGAGTATGATAGTGGTGAATAACTTACCAAAATATGTCAATACTTACAAGAGTTTACTGCACCACTTAAAGGGGAGGTAGTTAAATTTGTCAAAAGAAGATGTAATTGAACTTGAAGGCACCGTTTTGGAAGCTTTACCAAATGCAATGTTTCAAGTTGAGCTCAGTAACGGGCACAAAATCTTAGCGCACGTATCCGGAAAACTTCGTATGAACTATATTCGTATAGTTGAAGGAGATAAGGTTACTGTTGAGATGTCACCTTATGATTTATCAAAGGGTAGAATTACTTGGAGATCTAAATAAGGACAAATAATTATATAAAGTATTAATATTAATAGCTTAATGCTATCAATGTGAATAGGAGGTATTTCAAATGAAAGTAAGACCTTCGGTTAAGCCAATCTGCGAAAAATGCAAGGTTATTAAACGCAAAGGAAAAATTATGGTTATATGCCAAAACCCAAAGCATAAACAACGTCAGGGCTAAAACTTAAAGGATTAACCTTTAGTTACCTAAAAATGGAGGTGCACAGAATTATGGCACGTATTGCCGGTGTAGATTTACCAAAAGGTAAGAGAGTCGAAATTGGACTAACTTACATTTATGGTATCGGTCAACAATCCGCAACAACTATTCTAAAAGATACAGGGGTAGACCCAAGTATCCGTGTTAAAGATTTAACTGATGAAGATGTTGCTAAACTGCGTGATTATATCGATAAAAACTTTATGGTTGAGGGTGACCTTAGAAGAAACGTCGCTCTAAACATTAAAAGATTAATTGAAATTGGATGCTACCGCGGTGTTCGTCATCGTAAAGGTCTACCTGTAAGAGGGCAAAGAACTAAAACGAATGCTAGAACTCGTAAAGGTCCAGTTAAAACAATCGCTAACAAGAAGAAGTAAGGAGGGATTTGAATTATGGCACAAAAATCTAACTCTAAAAAGACTGTCAGACGTCGTAGAGAAAGAAAGAATATTGAAGTTGGTGCGGTTCATATCCAATCTACTTTCAATAACACAATTGTTACTATTACAGATGCTCAAGGAAATGCTATTTCATGGGCGAGTGCTGGCGGATTAGGTTTCAGAGGTTCTAAAAAATCTACTCCTTTCGCTGCACAAACTGCTGCTGAAACAGCTGCTAAAGCTGCAAAAGAGCACGGTTTAAAAATCGTTGAAGTTTTCGTTAAAGGCCCTGGTGCTGGACGTGAAGCTGCAATTAGAGCATTACAATCAGAGGATTTAGAAGTAAGACTTATTAAAGACGTTACTCCAATCCCACACAACGGATGCCGTCCTCCAAAGAGAAGACGTGTCTAATTAACCTACAAGGAGGTGTAAGAGATGGCTGTTAACAAACAACCGATACTTAAAAGATGTAAAACCCTAGGCATCAGTCCGATGGTTATGGGAATCGATAAGCAAACTAAGAGAAATAATGACGGCGGAAGACGTAAGAAAGTTTCCGAATACGGATTACAACTCAAAGAAAAACAAAAAGTAAAATTCATCTATGGTGTACTTGAAAAACAATTCTATCACCAATTTGAAATTGCTCAAAAAGGAAAAGGTCTCGTAGGTGAAAACCTGTTGTCACAACTTGAACAAAGACTTGACAATGTTATTTTCAGAATGGGCCTTGCACTTACACGTCGTGAAGCTAGACAACTAGTAGTTCACGGTCACTTTACAGTAAACGGAAAGAAATTAAACATCCCTTCATACAGAGTTTCTGTTAATGATGTTGTCGCTCTTTCTGATAAAAGTAAAAAAAGCCCTAAATTCAAAGAAGTTGTTGAATTAACAAAAGGCAGACTTAATCCACTATGGCTTGACATGAACAAAGATGACCTTTCAGCAAAAGTTGTCCGTTTGCCAAATCGTGAGGATATTGACTTTGAAGTTGAAGAACATCTAATCGTTGAGCTTTACTCAAAATAATAATTGTTTTTGGAAAAATATTATTTTATTTTTCATAAAAGTGATAAAATAAGTCAATGTAATAACGAAAAAACGGGAGGGTTTTAAATGCTTGAAAAATACGAAAAGCCGGAAATCGAAACAGTCGAGCTCAGACAAAATGAATCTTATGGTCGTTTTGTAGTAGAACCGCTTGAGCGTGGCTATGGTACAACTCTAGGTAATAGCCTTAGACGAGTACTTTTATCCTCTCTGCCGGGTGTAGCTGTTAACTCTGTAAAGATTGACGGTGTACATCATGAGTTATCCACAATTCCTGGGGTTAAAGAAGATGTTACTGAAATCGTTCTTAACCTAAAGGGACTTAGCGCAAAATTGCATGGAGACGGACCTAAAACGGTTTATATTGAAGCTGAGGGTGAGGGAGTTGTTACTGCTGGTAGCATCAAAACTGACTCGGAAGTTGATATTTTGGATCCGGATATGCATATTGCAACACTTAGTGCTGGTGCAAAACTTTACATGGAAATTGTTCTTGATAGAGGTAGAGGTTATGTTTCTGCTGAAAAGAACAAACAAACTATGCAAAATGCAATCGGCGTAATCGCAGTCGACAGTATTTATACACCGGTTTTAAAGGTCAATTATAAGGTTGAAAATACCCGTGTTGGTCAAATTACCGATTATGATAAGCTCATATTAGAGGTATGGACAGATGGAACAATCTCTGCTAAAGAGGCTATATCTATTGCAGCCAAACTCCTCAACGAGCATCTCTCATTGTTTATCGATTTAGCTGAAGAAGTTTATAACGAAACAATGATGGTAGAAAAAGACGATAAGAGCAAAGAAAAGCTCCTTGAGATGACCATTGAGGAACTTGACTTATCCGTGCGTTCTTTTAACTGCTTAAAACGTGCGGGAATCAATACTGTTAACGACTTGATTGATAAATCAGAAGAAGAAATGATGAAGGTTCGTAACCTTGGTAAAAAATCATTTGACGAAGTTAAGGAAAAACTTAACTCACTGGGCTTTGATTTAAGCACAGAAGAGGAATAACACAAGGTAAGGAGTGAATATCTATGCCAGGCGCAAGAAAACTCGGCAGAAAAAGCGACCACAGAAAAGCTATGCTTAGAGCTATGGTAACATTTTTGCTAGAAAAAGGTAAGATTGAAACAACTGTAACAAGAGCTAAGGAAGTTAGTGCTATGACTGATAAAATGATCACAATTGGCAAAACTAACACCCTTCACTCAAAACGTCAAGCTTTAGCTTACATCACTAAAGAAGAAGTTACTAATAAATTATTCAATGAAATTTCACCTAAATACGCTGAGCGTAACGGTGGTTACACTAGAATAGTTAAAATTGGTCCTCGTCGTGGTGACGCTGCTGAAATGGCGATTATCGAGTTGGTATAATCTTATATTTTATAAAAAATCAAGGGAACTGCAATTTGCGGTTCCCTTTTTTTGTTAGAAAAACAAAGTAACTGTAAGATTTACAGTTACTTTATTTTATATTATTTTTCCATATCAGAAATCATATCTACACGAATTTGATGACGTCCGCCTTCAAATTCGGTGTTTAAGAAAACTTCAATAAGCTCAGTAGCATATTCAGTTCCTACAACTCTTGCTCCAAGGCAAAGCACATTTGCATCATTGTGAAGTCTTGTATATTTTGCAGAGTAGTAATCAGAACAAGCCGCCGCTCTAATGCCTTTTACTTTGTTTGCGGCGATGGAAATTCCAATTCCCGTCCCGCAAAGTAAAATTCCCTTTTCAAATTTTCCAGCAGTAACTTCTTCGCAAAGTTCCTTAGCTTTTGCTGGATAATCACATTTTTCGTCAATTCCACAGCCAAAATCTTTGTATTCTATGCCTTTTTCTTCAAAATATTTGCAAATAAAAAGCTTTAATTCTATTGCTGCGTGGTCATTTCCTATAGCTATCATAAATTCTATCCTTTCAAATTTAAATCCTTTTCTGCCTTTGTAAGTTGTAAATAATTTACTTCTAAATCCTTTGGAGCAATGGCTTTTTCTTCATTAAAAGCAGCCTTACAAAGTGATGTTGCAAGCTGAGTCCTTAACATAATTGGAGATAAATGAACATGGGAAAACTTCTCATTTTCTTGCACAGAAGCAAAAATATTAAGAGCATAATCTCCAACTAAAAGCACATCGTTAGAAATTTCTGCTAAAACGTCGATTAATTCATTTACAGTAGTCATTTTGTCTTGCTCCAAATAAGAAATTACTCCATTTTCACAGAAAAATCTTGCAAAATAGACAACTTCTTGCCTTGCGTGGATAATTGAAACAATTTCTCCATTAAAAAAATTGCAATTATAAGCAAGAGAATGCAAAGTAGATATTCCAAAGCAAGGTTTTCCCTCTGCGAAAGCCATTCCTTTAATGGCTGCAACACCAATTCGAAGCCCTGTATAAGACCCAGGTCCCGAATCTACAGCAAATGCATCAATGTCTTTTAAACTGAATTCACATTCAGCTAAAGCTTTTTCAACCATTGGCATAATCATTTGTGAATGGGTCATATTAGTTTCAATGGTTGTTTCGTGATAGGTTTTATTCTCGTCACAAATTGCCACAGAAGCTATTTGTGACGAAGTATCAATAGCTAATATTTTCAAAGCGGTCATCTCCGATTATTTCAATATTTCGTTCTTCATCACTAATTCTTTGAATATTAATGTAAATTGTATCAAGGGGGAGTGCGTCAGAAATGTTTTCACTCCACTCCACGGCAAGCACATTGTTTTTTGTCATATATTCATAAAAACCAGTAACTTCAATTTCGGTGGAATTCATAATTCTATACATATCAAAGTGATAAAGATTGATTTTTCCAGTGTATTCGTTAACAAGGGTAAAAGTAGGGGAAGTAACATCGTCAGAAAGCCCCATTCCCATTGCAAGACCTCTAGTAAAAGTAGTTTTTCCTGCACCTAAATCACCGGTGTAAGCGATTACTTCACCGCCTTTTAATAAAGAACCCACTTTTTTTCCAAGCTCAATGGACTGGAGAGGGGAATTAGTTTTATATACAGCCATATTAGAACAATCCTTTAATATTTCCGTCATTGTCGCAGTCGATAATGTTTGCAGATGGAACTTTTGGAAGCCCAGGCATTGTCAAAATATCACCTGTGTAAACAACGATAAATCCAGCACCTGCTGACAATTTTACATCTTTTACAGTAATTTCAAAGTTTTCAGGTTTTCCAAGTTTAGTCGGGTCATCTGACAATGAATACTGCGTTTTTGCAACACAAATAGGAAGTTTATCCTGTCCTAAAGCTTCAATTTCTTTAATAGCTTTCTCTGCTAGAGCGGAGAAAACAACGCCATTTGCACGGTAAATTTCTTTTGCAACAATTGAAACTTTCTCTTTTATTGGAAGTTTTTCGTCATAGATAGGTTTGAAGTTAGTGCGATATTTTTCATCTGAACAATTTGCACAATTTTCAATAGTTTCACATACTTTTTCAGCAAGGTCAACTCCACCTTCTCCACCTTTTGCAAAAACTTCGGAAAGAGAAACAGTTACACCTAAACTATCACAATATTCTTTTATAATAGCAATTTCAGCATCGCTATCAGTATGGAATTTGTTGATTGAAACAACAACAGGAACTCCAAATTTATGCATATTTTCAATGTGCGCACCAAGGTTTACAATACCTTTTTTAAGTGCGTCAACATTTTCATCTTTTAAGTTATCTTTTGCAATTCCACCATTATATTTTAACGCTCTAATAGTAGCGACTAAAACTACACAAGCTGGATTTAACCCAGCAAAACGACATTTTATGTCAAAGAATTTTTCAGCACCAAGGTCGGAGCCAAATCCAGCCTCAGTCACAACATAATCGCCGAGTTTCAAGGCAAGTTTAGTAGCTCTCACTGAGTTACAACCGTGTGCAATATTAGCAAAAGGTCCACCGTGCATGATTGCTGGAGTGTTTTCAAGAGTTTGCACAAGGTTAGGTTTCAAGGCATCTTTAAGTAAAGCAACCATAGCTCCACAGCCACCTAGTTCCTTAGCATAGATAGGTTTATTGTCAAACGTATATCCAACTAAAATATTTTCAACACGTTTTTTTAGGTCGGCAAGGTCAGAAGCAAGACACAGGATTGCCATTATTTCCGAGGCAACTGTAATTTGAAAGCTATCTTCACGAGGAATTCCGTCCATTTTTGTTCCAAGTCCCACAATTACATTTCTTAAAGCACGGTCATTCATATCTAAACAACGCTTTATAAGTATTCTTCTTTGGTCAATGTTTAAAGGATTTCCTTGTTGCAAATGATTGTCAACTAATGCACATAGCAAATTGTTTGCAGAAGTAATAGCATGCATATCGCCAGTGAAATGTAAATTTATATCTTCCATTGGTACAACCTGTGCATAACCGCCACCTGCTGCACCACCTTTTATTCCAAAAACTGGTCCCAAGGAGGGCTCACGAAGGGCAAGCACTGCATTTTTTCCGATTTTACTCATAGCTTGTGCAAGACCAACACTAGTAGTAGTTTTACCCTCACCAGCTGGAGTTGGGTTAATAGCAGTAACTAGGATTAATTTTCCGTCCTCTTTGTTTTCAAGAACTTTGAATAAATCTTCCGAAACCTTAGCTTTATAATGCCCATACGGCTCTAAATATTCATCAGAAATCCCTAAGTTAGCGGCAATTTCGGTAATTTTTTTCATTTTACAACCTTGTGCAATTTCAATATCTGTCATCATAAAAATAAACATTCCTTTCGCGGTTAAATATACATTGTTTAAAATAATCGGTTAAAACTAATATAATTCCTCATAATAGTAGCATACTTTATCTTCTGGGAAATAAATGAAAATTTCAATATGTCCGTTTTCTTCATTTTCAGTCATTTTCCAAGTATACTCTTTTTCCATATTAGGCATATCGGCTTCCTCATAAACCACACGATTTACACCCGAAGTGTCAGCGGCATAAAGCATATCTAGTGGATTTTCCGTTCCAGCAACTGGGGGAATAAAGCCAAGTAAAGCGCTGTCGATTTTTTCAATTTGTGCTTCAATTTCAGCATTTTCACCACTTGAATAATCGTCAAAATAGGTTAAAGAAGTGTCCACATAAGATTCCTCATAAACACTTATACAATAGCCTTTTTCTCCACGAGTATCTTCAGCATTATAAAAAACAGCAGTTTTCATATAATTGTCAGGCAAAACCATATTCCATTTTCCGTTAAATGCTGGCATTCCACTTGTGAGTAAATAAGATTGAATTAGAGAAAATATTATTGCAATAAAGAGCAGTGCTGCAATAATAATAAAAGCAATTTTCATCTTTTTACGGGTGCGATTATGTGCTTCGATTATTTCGTTTGGATCTTTCATTACATTAAGTAGTCCTTTCAAAAAATATTATTTTTATTATATCATATATTTTTATTTATGGCTATACAAAACTTGAAATTTTCAACAAAAAAACATATTTTTTCATATTATTTTCTAAAATTCTCAAAAATAAAAATTAGATGCAAAAAAAATTGTTGCCTTTATTTGCATAATAGATTATAATTAATTAGTAATTTTGAAAAAATGAAGAAAGGAAGGTGTCCAAGCGCAAAACAATGTTTTCATTACTTTTGTGGCGATATAAGGATACCGTGGGCATTTAAATGAAAAAAGTGTTTCATCTCTTATTTTCTTTTGCAAGAAAAATAGATTTTATTATAATATTCGCAGTTTTAGCCTCAATCTTTCTCGGTGTAGTTTTACTGTATTCAATGGTTACAATGGGAGTTTCCTCTTATGTTTCAACTAGGGATTATCAGATACAGACAATTTCCGCAATGATAGGACTTTGCGTTGCTTTAGTGCTTACGTTAATTGATTATGAAAAAATCGCAAAACTCTGGTTTATATATGTTCCAGCTGCGGTAATTCCAGTGCTTTTGACTTTTACTTCCCTTGGTGTACAACCTCGTGTTGGAGTTGACGATACTGCTTGGCTTGATATTGGATTTATGACAATTCAACCTTCAGAAATATTGAAAATTGCATTTATTTTGTCCTTTGCTTATCACACATACAAGGTGGGCGACAAGATAAATCAGCCTATTAACTTACTTTTGCTAGGAATACACGGTGCTGTGCCAATCGGTTTAATAGTGCTTCAAGGTGATGATGGAACAGCTTTAGTTTTCGCAGTAATTTTCCTTGCAATGATTTTTTCAGCGGGACTTTCTTGGAAATTAATAGCATTAGCATTAGTTATTTCGCCAATATTAATTTATTTAGCTTGGGAATTTATACTGCTTGACCATCAAAAGGAACGTTTTTTGGTTATTTTAGACCCAACTTTAGACCCTTTAGGAGTTGGTTATCACCAAGCACAGGGAAAAATTGCCTTAGGTTCGGGGCAAATGTATGGAAAAGGCTTGTTTGACGACAGTTTAATTTATGTTTCGGAAATGCATAATGACTTTATTTTCTCTTATTTAGGACAAACTTTAGGCTTTTTAGGCTGTATTGCTTTGTGCGTTGTTGCTGTTATTCTTATGACAAAAGTTCTTCTAAACGGAGTTTTTGCAAAAGATAAATTGGGTAGACAAATTTGTGTAGGTGTTTTCGCTTTATTTTTAGTTCACTATATTTTAAATATTGGAATGGTAATTGGTGTAATGCCTGTTATTGGTGTTCCTTTGCCTTTTGTTAGCGCTGGGGGAACTGCGGTTTTAAGTATGTTTGCATCTGTCGGTTTAGTTTTAAGTGTTCATTCTCATGGTGAACAAAGTCAATCCATTTTTGCAACAAGAAATAGAGGAAGATAAAGGTTATAGAAAGGATTGGTTGAGTATGGATTTATCATTTATAAGAACTTCACTACTTTTAGGTGAAAGTGCAATGGAAAAATTGGCTAAATCCAAAGTAATTATCTTTGGTGTAGGTGGAGTAGGTTCTTTTGTTGCTGAAAGTATTGCGCGTTGTAACGTTGGAAATATCACACTTGTTGACAGTGATACAGTTTCAATTTCAAATATAAATAGACAGCTTATCGCTTTACATAGCACAGTGGGGAAAGATAAAGTTGAGGTTATGAAAGAACGAATTCTTGACATAAACCCAAATTGTAAAGTTACCGCTTTAAAATTATTTTACAACGAGGAAACGAAAAATCAAATAAATTTATCGGAATTTGATTATGTTGTTGATTGTATTGACACAATGACAGCGAAACTTGTTATTGCTGAATTTTGCTATAAAAACGATGTAAAAATAATTGCTTCAATGGGTACAGGAAACAAACTTGACCCAACGAAATTCCAAATTTCCGATATAAACAAAACCTCTGTATGTCCTTTGGCTAGGGTAATGAGGAAAGAGCTTAAAGACCGTGGAGTTAAAAAGCTTAAAGTGTTATATTCGGAGGAAATACCGCAAAAAATTGTTGTTAAAGATGAAAATACACACGAAAAAAGGAACCCGCCCGCAAGCTGTTCTTTTGTTCCGTCGGTGGCGGGGCTTATTATCGGTGGGGAAGTGGTAAAAGAGTTAGCAAATATTTAATTGCAAAAACGTGAATAAAAAACGGTTGTAAAATGAAAAATATCATTTTACAACCGTTTAATTTTTGCATCGTGTGGCATAACAGCGGAGGTTGCACGAAAATCGTGAAATCCCCACCATATTCGACCTCGTGGGCAGAAATTTTCCCATTGCACTTTTTAAAAACGCGGGTATGGATGCAACGTCACGTTGCCCTCGTGGGCAGAAACTATCCCATTGCACTTTCTAATAACGCGGGCATGTCAGTGGCGACTCGCCACTAGAAGCCCATTCCGCCAGCTGGCATTGGAGGCATAGCTGGAGTTTCTTCTTTAATGTCAGCAACAAGGCTTTCAGTTGTTATAACCATACTAGCTACTGAAGCTGCATTTTGTAATGCACAACGAGTAACTTTAGCTGGGTCAACGATACCAGCTGGAATCATTTCAACATAAGTTTCGTTGTAAGCATCAAAACCGTAACCAACTTTTCTTGAACGTCTAATTTTTTCAATGATAACTGAACCCTCAAGCCCAGCATTTAATGCGATTTGACGAATTGGTTCTTCAAGGGATTTAAGAACGATTTGAGCACCAGTCTTTTCATCTCCTGAAAGTGTAGGAATTAACTTCTCAACAGCTGGCATAGCATTAATTAACGCAGTACCACCGCCCGCAACGATACCTTCTTCAACAGCCGCTTTAGTAGCTGCTAGAGCATCTTCGATACGAAGTTTTTTCTCTTTCATTTCAATTTCAGTAGCTGCACCAACTTTAATTACTGCAACACCACCTGAAAGTTTTGCAAGTCTTTCTTGTAACTTTTCTCTGTCAAAATCAGAAGTTGTAGTTTCAATTTGTGACTTAATTTGACCAATTCTAGCAGCAATTTCATCTTTTTGTCCAGCACCGTCAACGATGATAGTATTTTCTTTTTGAATTACTACTTGACGAGCGTGTCCAAGTTGCTCAATAGAAGCATCTTTTAACTCTAAACCTAAGTCGGAAGAAATAACTTCACCACCTGTTAGGATAGCAATGTCTTGTAACATTTCTTTTCTTCTGTCACCAAAACCTGGAGCTTTTACAGCAACACAAGTGAAAGTTCCTCTTAATTTATTTACGATAAGAGTAGCTAAAGCTTCCCCTTCAATATCTTCTGCGATAATAACAAGTTTTTTACCAGCTTGAACAATTTGTTCTAGTAAAGGTAAAATTTCTTGAATTGAACCAATTTTTTTATCTGTAATTAAAATGCAAGCATCGTCAATGATAGCTTCCATCTTATCAGTGTCAGTTGCCATATAAGGCGAGATGTATCCTCTGTCAAATTGCATACCCTCAACAACTTCGCTATAAGTTTCGCTAGTTTTGCTTTCTTCAATAGTGATAACTCCGTCAGCAGAAACTTTTTCCATAGCATCAGCAATAAGTTGACCAATAACTTCATCAGCAGAAGAAATTGTAGCAACTCTAGCAATGTCATCAGAGCCATTTACTTTTGAAGAATTTCCAATAATAGCTTCAACAGCAACATTTACAGCTTTAGCCATACCTTTTTTCACTACCATAGGATTTGCACCAGCAGCGATGTTTTTCATACCCTCACGAACAAGAGCTTGTGCAAGTAAAGTAGCCGTTGTTGTACCGTCACCAGCAGCATCATTAGTTTTTACAGCAACTTCTTTAACAAGTTGTGCACCCATATTTTCAAATGCATCTTCAAGTTCGATTTCTTTTGCAATAGTAACACCGTCATTTGTAATTAATGGTGCACCAAATTTTTTGTCAAGAACGGCGTTACGTCCTTTTGGTCCAAGTGTAATTTTTACAGTGTTTGCTAATTTATCAATACCGCTTTGTAGTGATTTTCTAGCGTCTTCACCGAAAATAATATTTTTAGCCATAGTAATTTTCTCCTTAAATTATATATTTATTCTACAATTGCAAGAATGTCAGATTGTCTTACGATAGTATATTCAGTTCCGTCAAGTTTTACTTCAGTGCCTGAATATTTGCTAAGTAGCACTTTATCGCCAACTTTAACAGACATTACAACTTCATTTCCCTCAACAAGTCCACCAGGACCTACCTCAACGATTTCTGCTACTTGTGGTTTTTCCTTTGCACTTCCTGCTAAAATAATTCCACTTTTTGTTGTTTCTTCAGCTTCAGTCATTTTTACTACAACTCGATCAGCTAATGGTTTGATTTTCATACTGCTTATCCTCCTATAAATTATTTAATATTATCTATCCAATTTTTCTTTATGAATAGATAGTTTAATTGTTGTTTTTAGCACTCGTAGTATTTGAGTGCTAATTATATTTTACATCATTAAATAAAAAAATCAATAGAAAAAACAAAAAAATATGGCAATAAAGTATATTTTGTTTAGATAAACAAACTTAACTTGACAAGTTGGTAAAATAATGTTACAATTAAACAAAAGAATGGAGAAGTTCACTCTAATTTGTTAAAAAGGATAAAAATATATAAAAAAGTATACAAATTTTGCCCATATTTTACATAGAGAATGTATAAAAATATCCAAAGAAACCTAAATTGTTGTGTATTTAGTATTAATTTACAATTTATACATATATTAAACACACATTATACATATATTTTTTATTAAAAGGTATATAATAAAAGATGAACAGTTGACAAAATATGAAAGGAAAGAGGTGCTGTTATGGCTAGTGGAAAAGTTTTGGTTGTTGATTCGGACAAAAACGTTTGCGATGTACTTAAATCCGCTCTTGAAAGCGAAGGGTATAGCGTCATTATCTCAAACAACGGCGAAGAAGCTCTCGTGAAATTCGAAGCATTGAAACCGGACATTATCCTGCTTGAAGCTATACTGCCCGGTGTTGATGGATTACAAATTTGCAGAGATATTCGCAAAAAATCTATGGCTCCTTTGATTATTATCTCCACAAAATCTGACATTTTTGATATTGTGTTGGGTCTTGAGCTTGGTGCTGATGATTATATTGCGAAACCTTTTGACACAAAGGAAGTTATTGCAAGAATTAAAGCAATTGTAAGGAGAACGTCCCATGATGCGCCTAGCGCACGATTAAAAGAAATAAACTACGAAAATTTCTCAATAAACTTAATAAGATACGAATTAAAAGTAAACGGACATATTGTTGACACTCCACCTAAAGAACTTGATTTATTATTCCACCTTGCTTCAAACCCTAATAAAGTATTTACTAGGGATCAACTGCTCGATGAAGTTTGGGGATTCGAATACTATGGTGACTCAAGAACTATTGATGTTCACATTAAAAGATTACGCGATAAACTAAAAGATGTTTCTGATAAATGGGAGCTTAAGACTGTTTGGGGTAGAGGTTATAAATTTGAAGCCTTTGATCGTTAAATTTTTACTTATTAATAGAAAAACGAACTGTTTGTAGCGGTTTGTTTATGATGCAATTAAAATAATACAATTATAAATAATATAATTATAAATAATAATATTATTATTGCTTTTTAAAGACAGCGTGTTTGCGTTGTCTTATTTTTTGCAAAAAAACCATTGCTCTCACACAGTATTATCACTTAAATAGTTTAAAATTATATCATATCATAAGCAAGGAGAATTAATATTATGGCTAAAGTTAAAAAGAAAAGGTCTTTTCTTTCGAGATTGATATATTTAATTGCGTGGGTGGTTTTGGCTGTTTCCCTTTATTTTATCGGGATTGAAGTATATAATTATTTTAGAACAGTTTCAACAAATGGTGATTTGCAAGGGCTTTATTATAATAGTAGTGTTGAAAGTAGCAACGAACTAGATGATAAGCTTGAACAACTTTCCACTAACGATGAAGATAATCAATCTAGTGAAAGTGGTGCAAATATAGATAAATTTGGACCTTTATTAGAAAAAAATGAGGATACAATTGGTTGGATAACAATTGACGGAACAAATATAGATTTGCCAATTGTACAAGGTGAGGATAATTATTATTATCTTGAACACGATTTTTACGGTGTGGAAAATCCTGCGGGAACAATTTTTATGGACTATCGCAATGTTTTGACACAAAACGAACGTTCGGACAATATTGTTATTCACGGGCATAATCAATACGACAAAACAATGTTTGGTGATTTAGCAAAATATAAAGACATTGATTTTTACAAAGAAAACCCTACTTTTACAATGTCAACTTTATATGATGAGGAAGAATATAAAATAATTGGTTATTTTGTTTCCGACTCGGATACTGATTTGGAAAATGTTTTTGATTATTGGAATGTTCTTAATTTTAATACTGAAGATGAATTTAACGCATATATAAACGAAGTAAATTCACGTTCTTATATGCATAATGATATTGACGTAGTTTATGGCGACGAATTGATAACTTTATCAACTTGTAGCACTGAATTTTCTAGTTCGAGATTTGTTGTTGTTGCAAGAAAAGTTAGAGATGGTGAATGTAATCAAGTTAATATTGATAGTGTAGTAGAAAATGATAACATTAAAAGAGATCCACTTTGGACACAGCTTTATGGATAAAATTTCCATTAATAAAATAACATTTTCTTCATAAACTATTTTTACCACGGTATTTATTATTGTGGAAATAAAAATAATTTTGTTTAATGAAGAAAGGTTGGTTTTATTATGAATTGTTCACCAAACAAAGCTATCCAATGTACTATTACAAACTGTAAACATCACTGCGGAAGTGAAAATTATTGCTCGCTTAATAAAATTTGCGTAGGTACTCACGAAACAAATCCAACGGAAGTTAAATGTACCGACTGTGAAAGTTTTAAAATGAAATCATAAATACAAAAATAACCCTCGACTAAATAAAGTCGAGGGTTATTTAATACTATTAAAAAGTATTTTACAAAAAGTTAGTGATTTTTTGCAAAGCTTGGTGCGGGAATGGATGCAACGTCACGTTGCTTTAATTAAGTGTTGCAAAAAATATCGTAAATAGATTTAGCAGCCGCTTCAAAATCACTTTCTAACACACCAATAATAATGTTAAGCTCGCTTGAACCTTGGTCAATCATTTTTACATTTACTCTTGCATGAGCTAAAGCTGAGAAAATTCTGCCCGCTGTACCACGCATAGATTTCATACCTCTACCAACTACTGCAATTAAAGCTAAGTCGTCAATAATTTCGATTTGGTCAGGTTTAACATTTCTTTTTAAGCTTGCAATAACATCTTCTCTACATTTTTCAAGTAGGGAAGAATTTACAATAATACTCATTGTATCAATTCCAGATGGCATATGTTCAAAAGGAAGATTATATTTTTCAAGAACGTCTAAAACACGTCTACCAAAACCAATCTCACTATTCATCATATCTTTTTCAATATAAATTACAGAAAAACCTTTTTTGCCCGCAATACCTGTAATAGTATATTTTGAAGCTACATCTGTATTTTCAACAATCATTGTGCCTACATCTTCAGGTGCGTTTGTATTTTTAATATTGATTGGAATACCTTTTTTTCTTACAGGGAAAATTGAATCTTCATGCAAAACAGTCGCTCCCATATAAGAAAGCTCTCTTAATTCTTTATATGTAATGTAAGTAATAGGTGCTGGATCTTCAACAATTCTTGGGTCACATACTAAAAATCCCGATACATCTGTCCAGTTTTCGTAAATATCAGCATCAACAGCTCCAGCGACAATTGAACCTGTAATATCAGAACCGCCACGAGAAAAAGTTTTAATAGTATCATTTGGCATAATACCATAAAATCCTGGAACAACAGCATTTTCTAAAGCGCCAAGTCTTGCACCCATAATCTCATTAGTTTTTTCAAGGTCAAAAATTCCATTTTCGCCAAAGAAAACAACCTCAGCCGCATCAACAAAAGTATAGCCAATATATTCAGCAAGAATTTTACCGTTCAAAAATTCTCCACGAGAAGCAGCATAGTCGCGTCCTGATTTACTAATAAAAGCAGTTTTAATAACTTCAAAATCTTTTTCCAAAGAAAAGTATAATCCCAAATCAGCGATGATTGTGTTATATCTTTCTTTAATCTTTTCAAAATCTGTAGAGAAATCTTTACCTTTTGCAGCTAAATCATAACATTCATAAAGCATATCGGTAACTTTTGTGTCATCGGAAAATCTTTTTCCAGGAGCTGAAGGTACAACGAATTTTCTAGCTTTATCTGCTTTAATAATATTTGCAACCTTTTCAAATTGTTTTGCATCTGCAAGAGAACTTCCACCAAATTTAACTATTTTTGTATTCACTATAATATTCATTCCTAACTTAATAAATTTTACATAATAATTTTTTCACTGTTATACATTATATGATAATTGTAGTATTTTTGTCAATTAGCATATAAGCCAAAATTAAATAAAATTCTTTGTGTTTTCTTGTAAGATACGTTTGTATTTCTCTCGCGTACATTTATTTTATCCTAGCAGTGCGCGAAAAAGAAATTTAAGTATAATTTTATATTTTTTTTATAAAAATCATAAAAAATATCATTTTGGGCTCGATATGTAACTTATATGTAACTTTTGTTGTGTATAATACTATCATACGCTAAAATATAATTAGATAAGGAGATAATATTATGACACTGATTTTACAAAAAAGATGGATAAAAGTTGTTGCTTTAATTTTAGCAATTATAATGGCTTTCTTTGCTATTCCGCTAGATGCTTTTGCTACAACAGAGGGTGAAACTGATCCATTAACAGTTTTAAACGGCGATGATGAAAATGACGGCGACGACGATGGCGAAGATGGTGGTGATGGTGTAACTAATTTTACACTTACAGTCAATATTAACTTTGATGATGACTCTGATTTTGAGTATTCTCAAACATTTAATACTGATGAGGACGGAGTAGTTGTATTTACAGCAGAATTGGCTCAAGCTATTGTTGACAATACTCCTACAAATAAGGAATTTAGTCATTATACAAATAATGATGATAATTCTACTTTAAATGATCTTCCAACAGTGTTGGCTGCGTCTGCAACATATAACTTAACAGCTGTTTGGAAAGATACAGAAGTAGAAGACGATGATGATGAGTTAAGAACTGAGGTTCATGACTTGTTAACTCAAAAAACTGCGGACGTTAACGGTGATGACACAGCAACCGACCTAATCGCAATAGAAGCTTTCCTAGGAACTGCTACATATAAAGCGGACGGAAGTTTTGAAAGTTTTACAAAATTTGAAAATCAAAGTGTTGTTTTAGGCGACGAAGATGAAGTGTCTATATATATTGATTGGTCTGTTAATGAAGATACGTTAGTAGATGCTCAAGGCAACCCTTTAAGTAAGAGTTTGCAAAAAAATAAAATTGTTGCAGGGGACTTTTTCAGAATTAACGTTCCTACTGTTGGTATTTCTTATTCAGGAAATGGTGTAGTTACTGCTGAATCTGCTAATTATCAATCAGATTACGAAAGTTTATACAACAATGGCGTTCTAATGGGTTATGGTGCTCTTGTTCAACCAGGTAACAATCAACAAAGCTACATTCACTTTATAGCTGCTGAAAATATTGCTACTTATGCTAACCGTGAAGGTATGTTCGTTGTTAGCGGTCAAGTTAGTGTTGACGGGCTTACAGATGAAAATAGTGACGAAAAACTTGATTATTTTGATTTAGATATCAATATTCCTGATGAAAACAAATATGGCGCACCAGTTGCTATTACTAAAACTGATGCTAATGCAACTGATGCAGAAATATTTTTAACAGGAACAAAATTCCAATTGACACAAATTGTTGCTGAGGGCGAAACTGCTAAAGTTTACACAGAAACTGTAGTTGACGGAAATAACATTGTTTTTAAACACGTTCTGCCTGGCACATATAGAATCGAAGAAACTGCTGCACAAGAGGGTTATGATATAACTTCACTAATCTATGTTAGTGGCGTTACAAAGGTAGAGGCTACTGCTGATACAGATGCTTATTACACTATCACAGTGCCTGAAAAACCAGCTGATTATGTAACTGGCACAACTGTAGAACCTATTAAAGTTACTGCTACAAATGCAGAAACTTATATACCTGTTGGTAGCATTGAAGTTGTCAAAACAGATGCAACTACTAGCGCTGATATGACAGCAACAAGTGGCTTGTTATTACAGCTTTATAGCGATTCAAACGGAATCCCTCACACTGCTCCAAGATATTCTTTAACATTAGTGGACGGTGTTTTGAAAGCGACAGATATAACTCCTGGCACATACTGGATTTCTGAAATTTCTGCACCAGAAGGATATAGTTTAGAAACTTTTGTAGTTAAGAACGAAAATGGAGTTGTTTTAACTGAAAAATATGTAGATGTTAATACAAACCAAGTGTACTACAAAGTAGAAATTAAAGATGCAGTAACACTTAAACTAACAGCTACTAATGAAAAATATGGTAATATTGCTTTTACTAAAACCGATGAAGAAACTGGTGCCAGCCTTGCGAGTGCTTGGAATGGTACTAAATTCGAACTTCGTGACCAAAATACTGGTGAAACAAAATATTATAGTGTATTAGAAAATGGTAAAGTTAATTTCAAAAATGTAGTTCCAGGTAGATATGAACTTGTTGAAACAGAAGCACAAGCTAACTATTTGCCAGAAACACTAAAAATAACTGCAACAGAGGGTGTTGAGCAAATAGGCGACAAATTCTATGTTACAGTTACTGCTGATGAAACTCTAACTTTTGCTGCAACAAATAAAGAAAAAGATTATGGTGATATTTATATTATAAAAACAGATGCAAAATCAGGTGAAGATATTACTGAATTTGTAAGTTTTACATTAAACGACCCAGAAACAGAAGCGTGGTATAAATCAGGCGTAAGAAAACAAATCGTACTACCAGAAGATAGTAATATCGTTAATGGTGTTGAAACAGGAGCTAAAACTTGGGTTATTGCATTTGAAAATGTAATTCCAGACACATACTGGATACGTGAGCTAGATGCTAAGGGTGGCTATGATGAAGGTTCGTTAACGATTAGCACTAATAATGCTGTAGTTGAGCAAAGCAACGGAAGATATCATGTTACAATTTCTGAAGATGAACAAATTGTTTATCTTGATGCTACTAACGCAAAAGGTGGCGATGTTGGAATTGTTAAAACTGATGAAGATGACTCAACAGTAAACATTTCCAATGGCACTAATATTGGAGTATACACTGCTAAAGGTTATAATGAAGATGGCGAACCAACGGGATTTAATTATGTTAGATCTTCTGTTGGCGCAAACGGAAAAATTACTTTTACATCACTTCCAGAGGGTGAGTACTGGATTACTGAATTAAGTGCTCCTACTTACTATGACAAACTTACATTAAAAGTGTATCAAAATGGTGTAGAAGCTGAAAGATATGAATTAAGACAATCTTGGGGTGATAAAAATCTTATTCAAGTTTACTACAAAATCACTGTAACTGGTGGGGAAACTTTAGAGTTAACAGCTACAAACGTAAAATCAGCTCCTACAATTTCTATTAATAAAGTTGATGCTGATACTGGGGAAGCGATTTTTGGTGCACTTTTTGAACTACATGAAACTAGCGGAAATGCAACAGGTGCAAAAATAACAACTGATGTAAATGGAGATGGTTCTTATACAGTTCAAAATCCAAGATCATTTATTATTAAAGAAATGTCAAACGCTGGTTATGATTTGAATTCACTTCAAATTACAAAAGTTGAAATATTTGATAGATTAACAAACATAACAACAACTTATGATACTGAGGAAGAAATAAAAGAAATTATCACAAGTGGTGGCGATGGAACAAGCGATAGTTTCAATATTACTATTAAAACGTATCAAGAAATTAAAATCTACGCTACAAATGAGAAATTCGCTAGCATTAGTATCGCTAAAACAGGTCTTACAGATGGCGTGCCTAATAACGAAACTTTAACAAGCGGAACATATTTTAAACTTTTTGCTGATGAAAATGGTGTTCCAGCAGAAAAAGAAAGCCATACTTTAAATGCAACAACAGGTAGCTCATCTACTATTACTGCTGGCACATACTGGCTATCTGAAACAACTGCAATAAATACTTATGATAAATCTACTCTTATTGTATATGAAAAAGGCACAACAAACGAAATTGGTAGCATAAGTGCAGGCACAAAGCAACTTATAGATGGTCAAGTTTACTACAAATTAGTTATCACTGCCGGTATGGAACTTGAATTCGATGCAACTAATGAAAAAACTCAAGATGCAAAAGTTACAATTAACAAAACTTCTGAAGATGGAACTGTTGATCTAACTTCAAGCACTTCGTTCACGTTAACACCTGCTAAAGTAAGCGGAAACACTTATACTCTAGCAACTGAAGGTATTATTACTTACAGAAACGCTGCACAAGACATTGAACACGGAACATACTTTATTGTGGAAACCGTGGAAGCAAATGGCTATGATAAAACTACTTTAAGGTTCTCAGCTGACAACTTAGCTGCTACAGCTGACGCAAATGGATACACTTTAAAAGAAGTTACTATTAACGGTGTTAGAGGATATATTATCGAAATTACTGGCTATGGAGATATTTCTCTAAGTGCTACAAATGCGAAAAAATATGTTGAAGAAGAACCTATTCCAATTCCTTCACCTGTTTCTAAAAATGGAACAGTTGATACATCAAACGGTTTTGATACAGACGGAGATGGCAAAAATGATGCTCGTAAAATCGCTTATAGTATTCAAGTAGGTCACAACTTACTTGCTCACGAAATTACACCTCCAAACGGCGAAACTATTACTTTAGAAGATTTTAATGATATTTATATTATTGATCAATTAACTGATGGACAATTTTTCGCAACTGATGGAAGTGGAAATATTAAAATTAGCTACACACTTTATGTTCCTACTGGTATAAATGGAACAACTGGTGTAAGAATGCTTGGTGATGGCATTGATATTACAAACGAATTTACTACAGCAAATAGCTATACAAACGAAACTCTTGATGAATTTAAAGAAAGAGTTCTTGCAATGACGACTCCTGTTATCGGAATTTTCGAAAATAATTATGCAATTATTACTCTTGGAGATTTCGGTTCAAATGGTATTACTATGGCAGATGACAACGCTGCTCTTGAAGCAATGTTAGTTGGCTACGGTCTAACTCCTGTTGAAGTTACAAACGCTATGAAAGCAATTGGATTTAATACAGCAGAGGGTGAAACTTACACTGTAAATAAAGGTTCATTCTATGAAGAAAATATTATTATTGCAAACAACGTAAATGGACATATTTTAGCTTATGATTTCGACTTTACTGCATATGCACCTGCTACAAACAAGACTTATACAAACAAAGTTGAATTATATTCAAAAAATGTAACTGACGGTTCAATTGGTGGTGACACTGTAACTACTGTTCAAGTAAACAATTTCTTCGGAGATATAACTGGTAACGTAGGTGAAACTGGTACTGTTACAATTCATAAGGTTGACAAAGATAATGAGAATACTGATATTTATAATGTAGAATTCACATTTGAAGGTGAATCATATGGTAAAGTAGCATATGAAAAAACAATATCAACTGGTTCAAATGGTGTAGTTGAATTTACAGAAATTCCTTTTGGAAATAAATATACATTAATTGAAAACGCTGATGCTACTGACTATAATGGAGGCACGCTAGCACTATACCAAGAAGTAATTGTTGATAATGTTACAACTTATACAAGACTAGTGGACGCAGAACCTTCAACGCCTGGTTTCCAATTTATCGCAGTATCAACTGCAGATAAACACCTTGTATTCAAAGCTACAAATGAAAAAATCCAAGCTGAAGTTACATTGAAAAAAGTTGGTGCTGACGATGTAGAAACAGGTCTTCCAGGTACACAATTTGTTCTAATCGATGGTAAAGATAACTTCACAGCAACATATACGTTAGATGAAAATGGTGCATTAGTAGGCGAAACAAACTTCTTGGTGAAAAACACTACTGATGATAGCTATATTTTCACAACTGACGTGAATGGTGAACTTAAAATTACTAACCTACCAAAAGGTGATTATAAATTCGTTGAAGTTAAAGCTCCTGAAGGATATGAATTAGATACTACTTACACTACTTCAATTCAAGGTACTCCAGTAGCAAATGGCGAATTTACAATCGATATTACAAACTACAAAAATGGTTCTTTCTCATACACTGCTACAAATGAAAAATCAGTTGGTTCAATTCAATTGACAAAACAAGAAGCGGGAAATACAACTGCAACTTTACCAACAGACGCAGTATTCACACTTACTGAAGTTGTTGAAGCTGGAGTTACAGCAAATAAATATACTTTAGTATATGATGAAACTACAAATTCTTATAATTTAAGTGATATTCCTGTTGGAGAATATGTTTTAGAAGAAACAAAAGCTCCAAGCGGATATGACAAGGGTACATTTGTTATCACAACTGAAGGTTACACAAAAATCACTGGTACAGACACTTACAAAGTTACTATCACTGCTGGAAATGACATTCCACTTGAATTAACTGCTACTAACGTTAAAATTCTAGGTTCAGCGACTTTATATAAAGTTGATGATGTGGATACTGATTTAGGACTAAACGGCGCAGTATTCGGACTTGAAGTAAGAAGTGGAGAATTAGGAAACTATACTTGGGCTCCTTACGGAAACAACGGAACAACAGCTACTCAAGGTGATATTGACGGCGTATTAACTTTTGATAACCTACCAGCGGGAACTTACAAATTTGTTGAAATTTCTGCTCCTGTAAATTATCTTGACAGTGAAATTGTATTCTATACTGGAACTACAGTAACATTAGATGACCCAAATACAGAAGCTAATGAAAGCAATGTTTCAAATGGTCAATTTACAATTGATGAAACTAACTACGAAAACGTAAATGCAGTAGTATTTACAGCAACAAACTCAAAAAATAGAACTGGTTCTATCATATTAACAAAAACTGACGTAGCAACTGAAGAAGTAATTAATCAAGCACAATTCCAATTATTTGCTTTAGAAAATGATGTTTATGCTCCTGTTGGAAGCACAATTTCTACAAATGAATTTGGTACAGTATCATTTACTGGACTAGAAGCTGGAACTTATGCAATCGCTGAAATTGTTGCTGGTTATGGATATGATTTAGATACGTTTGAAATTGCTAACCAAACTTCAATTACTGTTACACTTAACGGTGTTGATTACAAAGCTTACACATTTGAAATTGATTTTGATGAAACAACTACAGATGTAATCTCATCTTACTCAACTACAGCTACAAATAAAGCTTTAGTTGGAAACGTTGATATTACTAAGTACAGTGCTAACGGATTTGATAACACAGGTGAAGTAACAGAGGGAACAATCCTTGAAGGCGTTGTATTTAGCTTACAATATCAAGATGAAAATGGCGAATTCGTTGATTATGTTGATGAAAATGGCGATGTAATTACTGCTACAACTGGCGATGGTACAGGTACAGCAAGTTTCACAAACCTACCTGAAGGAATTTATAGAATTGTTGAAGTTTCTGCAATCGGAAACTACAATAGAGCGACTTTAGAGGTTTATAACGGAACTGAAGTACTTGAAAATAACGAGTTTATTATTAGTTTTGAAACTGAAAATGGAAATGTTACTGAAGATATTTATCTAACATTTGATGCAACAAACGAAGTATTCCCAGACCCACGAGGACAAATTATCCTTCAAAAAGTGGACGCAGAAACTGGTGAAGAACTTTCATTTGTAGAATTTTACTTGATGCAAGGTGGAAATATTATTCAAATAAATTCCACTGATGCTGCTGGTCAAATCTATTTCTCTGATCTTCCTTTAGGAACTTATACATTAGTTGAAAACACTGCAGCTCCTGGTTATGATATTGACTCATTAGTGCTTTATAATGAAGCTGGTCAAGTAATAACTGAAGTAGTAATAAGTAGTGATGCACAAGTAGTTTATGTTCGTGCAACTAACGATTCTTCCGGCGGCGGCGGAGGAGGCGGCGGTGGAGGCGATGAAGAAGAAACTATCATCGAAGAAACTGTTCCTCTAGCACCACCACCAGGAAATGAAGAAGATGTAGAAGATATTATTGATGAGGAAATCCCACTTGCAGTTCCTGTAACAAACGATAATACAGGTTCATCTAGTATCCTATTTTTAAGTGCTATTGCTTCACTTTTTGCACTACTTTTAATCAAAGTTTCTTCAAAAAAAGAAAAAAATGAAGACTAAATAGCAAAAACTAATTAAAATTTAATAATTTTAGGAATTGTGGCGAGAAAATACTTCGCCACAATTCTTTTTTATTTCTAAAACAGCGAAACTATTGACATTATAGCTTATTAATGTTACTGTTAGTATATAATATGCACAGATAAAAAATTAATTTTATTATCTTTACGGAAAGGAAATTAAATATTATGGAAAAGAAAAAAGTGTTACTCGCCATGAGTGGCGGAATAGACAGTTCGGCAGCAATCTTGTTGCTTAGAGATAAATTTGATATTGTAGGGGTCACTTTGCGACTTTGTGATAAAGTAGAGGGTGAAATGCCTCCTGACATAAAATGTGCCCAGGAAGTAGCTTTGTCAAACGATATGCCACACCACATTTTTGATTACAGAGATTTGTTTAAGGAAAAAGTAATTGGAAATTTTGTAAAATCTTATGATAACGGTGAAACTCCAAACCCATGTATTTTTTGCAATGAAAATATAAAGTTTGGTAAGCTATTAACTGAAATGGAAGAACTTGGTTGTGATTATATCTCAACAGGGCATTACATTCGAGTTGAAAAAGACGAAAAAAGTGGCAGATTTTTACTAAAAAAAGGGAGAGATTTGTCCAAAGACCAAAGTTATGTTTTATATTGTCTTTCTCAAGAAGTTTTGTCAAAAGCAGTTTTCCCAATGGGTGATATTTTAAAAGAAGATGCAAGGGGACTTGCGAAAGAAGCTAAATTAATTAATTATGATAAACCAGATAGTCAAGATATTTGCTTCATTCCTGACGGAGATTATGTTGGTTATATTGAAAGATATAAAGGTGAAAAAGGCAAAATAGGTGATTTTCTTGACACAAAAGGCAGAGTTTTAGGCAAGCACAAAGGGATTACAAATTATACAATCGGACAAAGAAAAGGAATTGGAATTGCTTTTGGAAAACCTGTGTATGTTGTGGAAATTAATGCACAAAATAACACTGTAACTCTGGGTGATGAGTGTGATTTGTACAAAAATGAATGTACGGCAAGAGATGTTAATTTAATTTCAATTGAAAAATTAACAGCACCAATGAAAGCAAAAGCTAAGACAAGATATAAACAAGTGGAAGAACCTTGCACATTATTCCCAAACGATGACGGTACTATCAAAGTTGTTTTCGACAAGCCTTTAAAGGCGATTACAAAAGGGCAATCGGTAGTGTTTTATGATGGAGATTATGTCATTGGCGGAGGAATTATTTGTTGATTTTTTTGCTTTGTAATGTTGCATAACAAATCGTTATTTTTTTAACAAAATTAGTGCAATACAAGGAATTTTAAAAATATGTCATTTTACTCTTGTATTTTTCTGTAAATAGTGTACAATATAAGTATAGTTAGAAATAAGATATAATAAAAGCCGATGAAAGGAACGATTTTTATGGCAAAAATTTTTGAACAAGCATGGGAAGGGTTTAACCCTGGGAGATGGAGTACAGCTGTTGATGTAAGCGATTTTATTACTCGCAACTTTACACCTTATGACGGCGATGAAGAGTTCTTAGTTGAAGCTGCCGATTCAACAAAAAAATTGTGGGAACAAGTATGTGAACTTAATAAGGAAGAACAAGAAAAAGGCGTTTTAGATATGGACGATGACCTAGTTTCTACTTTGATTTCACATGGTCCTGGTTATTTGAATAAAGATCTTGAAACAATTGTTGGTTTCCAAACTGATAAGCCTTTGAAGAGAAGTTTACAACCTTTTGGTGGTATTCGTACATCTGAAAGTTCTTGCGAACAATATGGCTACAAAGTTTCTGAAAGAATTCATAAAATTTTCAATCAATTTAGAAAAACTCACAACCAAGGTGTTTTCGATGCATATACAGATGAAATTAAACTTGCAAGAAAATCAGGGATTATAACTGGTCTTCCTGATGCTTATGGTCGTGGAAGAATTATTGGTGACTACCGTAGAGTTGCTCTTTACGGAATTGATAATCTTATTAAAGATAAAACTGTTCAATTGAAAACTGCACCAACTAGAATGACTGGGGAAAATATTCGTTTAAGAGAAGAACTTTCCGAACAACTTCGTGCGTTAGCTAATATGAAAATAATGGCACAAAACTATGGCTATGATATTTCAGCTCCAGCTACTAATGCTAAAGAAGCTATTCAATGGTTATATTTTGGATACCTTGCTGCAATTAAAGAGCAAAACGGTGCTGCAATGAGCCTTGGACGTGTATCTACTTTCCTTGATATCTACATTAAACGTGATATGGAAAAAGGGTTGCTTACTGAAGAACAAGTACAAGAATACATTGACCATTTTGTAATGAAACTCAGAATGGTAAGATTTGCTCGTACTCCTGAATACAACTTATTATTCTCTGGTGACCCAACTTGGGTAACTGAAAGTATTGCTGGTATGGCAGTTGATGGTAAACATATGGTTACTAAAACTTCATATAGATTTTTGCATACACTTGACAACTTAGGACCTGCTCCTGAGCCAAACTTAACTGTTTTATGGTCGCCTAACCTTCCTATGAACTTTAAGAGATATTGTGCAAAAATGTCCATCAAAACTTCATCTATTCAATATGAAAATGATGAAATTATGCGTCCAATTCACGGTGATGACTATGCAATTGCTTGTTGTGTATCTTCAATGGTAATTGGTAAAGAAATGCAATTCTTCGGAGCGAGAGCTAACCTTGCTAAATGTTTATTGTACGCAATAAATGGCGGTATGGACGAAAAACTGAAGATTCAAGTAGGTCCTAGATTTAGAAGCGTTGACACTGAATACCTTGATTATGATGATGTAATGCAAAAATATGACGATATGCTTGAATGGCTTGCTGGCGTTTATGTAAGTGCTTTAAATGTAATTCACTATATGCACGACAAATATTGCTATGAAAGTGCTCAAATGGCTTTACACGAAAGAGAAGTTAAACGTTACTTCGCAACTGGTATTGCTGGACTTTCTGTAATCGCCGACTCATTAAGTGCTATTAAATATGCAAAAGTTAAAGCAATTAAAGATGAAACTGGCTTAGTTGTTGATTATGAAGTAGAGGGAGATTACCCTAAATACGGAAATAATGATGACAGAGTTGACCAAATTGCAGTTAATATAGTTCACAAGTTTATGGAAAAAATCCGTAAGCATCACACTTATAGAAATAGTGTTCCAACTATGTCTATTCTAACTATTACTTCGAACGTTGTTTATGGAAAGAAAACTGGTAGTACTCCTGATGGAAGAAAAGCGGGTGTTCCTTTTGCTCCTGGTGCAAACCCAATGCACGGTAGAGATACTTTAGGTGCGGCGGCTTCATTAGCTTCAGTTGCAAAACTTCCTTTTGAAGATGCACAAGACGGTATTTCTGATACTTTCTCAATTATTCCTGGTGCACTTGGAAAAGATGATCAAATATTCCATGGAGAACTAGACTTCGATAAACTTATGACAGAAGAATAATTACCCTAGGAAAGGAATTCCTTATGTTAAACGATAAAAAACAATATACAGAAGATGAATTAGTTGAAATGCTAGATAAAATGATGTCCGAGGGAACTGGCCACGTTAATATTGTTGCAAATGATGAAAGTTCTAATATTGAAATTAGCACTGTGAAATCAAATGACTGTAGTAAAAACACAGCTTGTATGCAACCTAACGAAAAAGCTCCCGATGAGGATAATCAAAATTTAGAAAGTTAGAAAGGAATGGTTATATTATGCCTAACAATCAACAAATTGACAATTTAGTAGCTTTATTAGACGGATATGTGGAAAAAGGTGGCCACCACCTTAATGTAAATGTGTTTACAAGAGAAACACTTCTTGACGCTCAAGCACACCCTGAAAAATACCCACAACTTACAGTTAGGGTTTCGGGATACGCAGTAAATTTTGTTAAACTTACAAAAGAACAACAAGATGACGTTATTGCAAGAACTTTCCACTCGAAAGTTTAAGAAAAAATTAG